>JBBQEE010000020.1:0-10436 GCA_038320375.1 Candidatus Nanopelagicales bacterium | reverse complement strand
CCGACAGCCCTTACACCGCAGCAACAAAGCGCGACTCACTTATTCATATTCCAGTTGTAGCAGCACCAATCGCTATTCTACATAACCTTCCAGGACGAAACACGCTTGCACTTTCTGCTAGTTCTGTTGCTGCAATTTTTGCAGGAACAATCACAAAATGGAACGATCCAATTCTTGTAAAGGAAAATACTCGTACATACGACAAGGCAATTTATCAGAAAGATGCAAATGGAACAGTTGCGCTTGATGCAAAAGGTAATCCAATTATCTTGAAAACCTACAAAGTCAAAGCCGGAATCGCGCTTCCAAACCAGACAATCAAAGTTATCTATCGAAGTGAATCTTCAGGTACATCTGGCAACTTCACTAGATATTTGAATGGATCAGCCTCATCGATCTGGACTAAAGCAGGCAATAACGTCTTTGCAACATCATTCCCAGGTGACCTAAATTCAATTGAAAACTTAGGTCGCGTGGTTGGTGCAGCATCTTCATCAGGAGTAACACAGCTTGCTGGTCGCACTCCTTACTCAATCACTTACGCAGAAGTTAACTACGCTGTAGCAAATAAGCTAAAAGTTGCTAGCCTAATTAACCCAGCAGGAAATTTAGTGGCTCCAGAGTCAATCGGAGTCTCAGGTTTCTTAGCAGCTGCAACTCAGGATGCTACAAGTGGATTCTTGACATTTAATTACGCAACAAAAGATAAGGGTGCCTATCCACTAGGAATCGTTTCTTACATGTTGGCTGATACAAAGTATCCATCTGCTGAAAAAGCCGCTGCCGTTAAGTCAGTTGCTAACTTCTTCTTGAGCACAAAGTGCGCACAAGATAAGGGCGCAGACTTAGGCTTTAGCGTTATCGATGGTGACTTACTTAAGAAGTCACTTTCACAAGTTGCAAAGATCGGTTAATTTAAAGGTTCGTCATAGGAAAAACGGCCAGGGAAACCTGGCCGTTTTTCTTTTACGCTAACCTTCACGCATGCAGATTAGATTGGCGCAGCGCAGTGATTCACGCGAGATTCATCGCTTAATTTATGAGTTAGCGGTTTATGAGAAGGCGCCAGATTCGATGGTGGCAACTCAGGAACAGATCGAGACTTCACTTTTTAACGAGAGTCCGGTTGCGTTCGCTCACGTAGCCGAAGTTGATGGAAAGATAGTTGGTATTGCCATTTGGTTTCTTAATTATTCAACTTGGCTTGGTAAGCCCGGAATCTATCTGGAGGATTTATTCGTTGAGCCTGAATTCCGGGGTCGAGGAATAGGTAAAAGTTTTATGAAGATCTTGGCTCAACTTTGTATAGAGCGTGGGTATGAACGTTTTCAGTGGTGGGTCTTGGATTGGAATGCCCCGTCAATTGATTTCTATAAATCACTCGGGGCGGTCGCTATGGATGATTGGACCGTCTTTAGGCTTTCAGGTGGCGCGCTCTCTGAATTTGCCAGTCAGGGTTAGTTAGTCAGATTTAACAACGCGAAAAGATTTAAGTGTTGGATCGGTGGCGTAAGCAATTCGCACGCCAGCGGCTTGAGAGGCGATCAAGCCATTTACGATTTGTTCGGTAAGAATTTCTCCCGGTGCGATTACAGCTACACCCGGTGGATAAGGTGCAATTAAATCTGCAGAAATTAGCCCAACTGCTTTTGTTGAGTTAACGAGTTCGGTTTTTGCAAAGTACGCCTCTCGCATAGAAATGGCGATCTGTGGGACTACCGACCAGCTCAGAGCGGTAGCACTTGCGCGCGGAGAGCTCTGTAATTTTTTGAGAATAACTACGAGTTTCATAGCTAATGATTGAAAATCTTCTTTGCTATCAGCCAGAGTTGCTAAGAAAACAATGGTGTCACGATCGGCCATTTCAACTCGAATTCCTACTCTAATAAGTTCCTGTTCAATTTCTACTCCAGATGCACCAATTTGTTGCGCGCGTAGAACGACTTTAACTGGGTCAAATCTTCCGACTGCGAAATCTCGTGCTTCTAAGAATATTTGCAGATCAAAATTAGCCTGTACTGCCGCTTTGAATTCAGCGATATTTTCAATTAGTTGAGCTAATAATTCTTCACCACGATTTTGTAGAAGCGCGCGGACTGCATCTATCGATGCCAATGGCGCACCAGCAGGTGAAGTGGTGTGAGTCGTTTCAAAACTTTGCTCTAAGCGCTCGGCACTTAAGTATTTTGTGTTTGCCAGCAATAGTGCAGATGCGCTGTATCCCGGAAGGGCTTTATGCACACTGGTAATTAACGCATCGGCGCCTTGTGAAATTACATGAGCTGGGAGTTCAGGATGAAATCCGAAGTGGCCGCCCCAAGCAGCATCAACGATTACTGGCACGTTTTCTTTATGAGCGATTTCAATTAGTGACTTAATGTCAGAGAGAGTTCCTAAATAACCGGGTTCAGTTAACAAAACTGCAATCGGGTTACTTGCCATAACTCGAATTAACTCTTCCACAGAAATTCCGATCGGCACTCCGGTAGCGCTATCAATTTCAGGGCTCATCCAAAGCGGTTCTAAACCTGCTAGAACTAAAGCGCTTAGAACCGAGCGATGAGCGGTACGTGAAACTGCAACTTTATCTCCGGGTTTACCGAGAGCCAGAATTACTGCTTGATTGGCGTGAGTTGAACCACCAGTTGAAAATCGCGCAAAGTCAGCGCCCCATAAGCGAGCTGCTAGCGCTTCTGCCTCAGCTAATACTTGATCAGTTAATTTAATTTCATCAAGGCCGCCATAGAGCGGAATATCTGTATCGACCAGCGCTCCAAGACCAAGATCAATTTTTGAAGCCCGCTGTTTATGTCCAGGGATTGTGAATGGGTTGTGATCTTGCTCAAAGTAATTCAGGTAAGCGTTTAGCAGCGGAGCGCTCGCTCGTAACTCTGGATTTTCATTCACTTGCCAAGCCTAACCCCTCATTCAGCAGATTTAGAAAGTGGCTCTATAATTTGGGCATGACATCAAAGGACCCTCTCCCGCAATCTCGACATTTGGCAACTGAAATCCCAGGGCCAAAATCGATTGAATTTATTGCGCGTCGTAAAGAAGCGGTTTCAGCAGGTCTTGGGATTGCAATTCCAGTGATGATCGAAAGAGGCGAAGGCGCAATTTTGCAAGATGTCGATGGCAATCGAATTATCGATCTAGGTGCCGGAATTGGTGTCGTAAACGTAGGTAATGCAGCACCACGAGTTGTTGCTCGAGTAATCGAAGCCGTGCAAGCTTTTACGCATACAAATTTCACTACCGCCCCTTACTTAGGTTATGTCGAAGTTTGTGAAGCGCTAAACCGAGTGACACCCGGGACCCATAAGAAGAAATCAATTCTGCAGAACTCGGGTGCCGAAGCGGTTGAAAATGCAATCAAGATTGCGCGTCATGCAACTAAGCGCCCAGCGATAATTGTTTTTGAGCACGCCTATCACGGCCGCACTAATTTAACTATGGCCTTAACTGCTAAAAACCTGCCTTATAAAGATGGATTTGGTCCATTCGCTAATGAAATTTATCGAGTGCCAATGCCTTACTCCTTTCACTATGAAGGAAATAAAGAAACGATGGCGCAAGATTTTCTAGATTTGGTTATTTCCAAAATTGAAAAAGAAGTTGGTGCACATAATGTTGCTGCAATTCTAATCGAACCAATTCAAGGCGAAGGTGGATTTATTATTCCACCGAAGGGCTTCATGCCAGGACTTGCAAAGTATGCAACTGAAAACGGAATTGTATTTATCGCCGATGAAGTTCAGACTGGATTTGCTCGCACCGGAAATATGTTTGCTTGTGAAGACGAAGGCATTGTGCCCGACATGATTATCACTGCTAAAGGTATTGCTGGGGGATTGCCTCTAGCTGCAGTGACTGCACGTGCTGAAATTATGGACTCATCCCACGTCGGCGGTCTTGGTGGAACCTATGGTGGAAATCCAATTGCATGTGCTGCAGCGATGGGCGCAATTGAAACCATTGAAGAAGAAAAACTTGTAGAACGGGCGCGCCATATTGGCAAGATTTTGCATGATTCGCTGACCGCACTCGCTACCAAATATCCAATAATTGGTGAAGTGCGCGGCCGTGGTGCAATGCAAGCCATTGAACTTGTACATCCTGGAACAACTGATCCAAACCCTGCAGCTATGGCTGCGATAATTAAGTACTGCCAGAGCAAAGGTGTTTTGATTTTGACCGCTGGAACCTATGGCAATGTGATCCGTTTCTTGCCGCCGATTGTGATTTCAGATGAACTCCTCAAAGATGCCCTCAGCGTTTTTGAAGAAGCCTTCGCAACTTTGTAAATAATGGATCTTCTGGTTCTCGTTACTGCGCTAGACCTAGTCGGAACTTTTGCATTCGCACTTGTTGGAGCCCGGATCGCGGCGAATAAAGGTCTGGATTATGGCGGTATCGCTTTTATAGCAGCGACCGCATCCCTTTCAGGTGGAACTTTTCGAAATTTACTTTTAGGTGAGCGACCACCTTGGGTCTTGCATAGTTGGCTCTTTGCTGGAGTAGCTGTTGCAGTTCTTATCACCTTACTTTTTCGTCATAAAACTTCGGTTGGACGATTTTTGTTATCTCTTGACTCATTGGGACTCGCTGTTTGTACTGTTTCAGGGGCGCAATTTGCGATTACAAATAACGCTCCATTTTTGGAGGCGGTAATATTGGGTCTAGTTGGCGCGGTAACTGGTGGGCTATTGCGAGATGTTCTATGTCAAGTAGAACCAGTTCTTTTACATCGTGAAACTATCGGCACATCTTGTTTAGTGGGATCACTGATTTATGTAACTGGAGATTATTTTGCAATTCAATCTGGGGCTCTGGCAATTGTTTCGGGTCTTTCTGTAATTCTGGTCCGCGAACTATCGATAAAGTTTGATTGGCACCTACCCAAAATTGGAAAAATTAGTGTTTAACCAAGAGGAGCAACTAGATTTAACACTTTGCGCAGATGCTCAAGAGGTATCAAGTACCGTAGCCGCAGAAATTATTGAAGCAATTGATGAAGGTCTAGAGAAAAATAAACGCTTTGATTTGGCACTAACAGGTGGGACCTTGGGCTCTGAGATATCTAAGAATCTTATGAAAGTATTCAATTTGCGCCAAAATGATTTTGCCGGCTTACATCTGTGGTGGAGCGATGAGCGTTTTGTTTCTGTAGATAGCCAAGATCGAAATTGTCTTAATATTTATAAAAACTCTTTAAATTCGAATCTAACAGCCCATTTTGTTAATTCAGTAGAAGATGGTTCGGCTTCCTCTGCATTGCAGAGTTACGTGAGTCAGTTAAAAGATATTAATTTTGATTTAATTATTTTAGGACTTGGACCCGATGGACATATTGCATCTATTTTTCCTAACAGTTCACATTTAAATGACTCGGGCGTAGCATTTTTAATTGAAGATTCGCCTAAGCTGCCAAGTATCAGAATTTCATTTACCCTAGAAACTATTAATAAAGCACGAGAGGTTTGGATTGTTGCAGCAGGTGAAGAAAAGGCTGAAGCGGTAACCAAGTTAATTAATGGAAATTTATCCATCCCGGCTAGCTTAATTTCTGCTGCTAGTCGCACCCGTTTAATCGCTGATACCGAAGCCTTTTTTGCCGAGTAGACTAGGGGCATGAGTTCAACTCCAAATTTCGGAATGGTCGGATTGGGCCGAATGGGCGCCAATATTGTGCGACGACTGGCAATTCACGGCATAACCTCAACAGTTTTTGATTTATCTCCCAAAGCGGTAGCCAATTTGAGCGCCGAGGGCGCAATTGGCGTTAATTCAATTTCTGAATTGGCTGCAAAGTTACAGACTCCGCGCACGATTTGGGTGATGGTTCCAGCGAGTGCCACTGATTCCACAATTGCAGAGATCGCCAAGTATTTATCTGCAGGAGACACAATCATTGATGGCGGAAATAGTTATTACAAAAACGATTTAGTAAATGCCAAATTACTCTCAGAAAAAGGAATCAACTTTGTAGACGTTGGAACTTCGGGCGGTGTCTATGGCTTAGAGCGCGGTTATAGCCTCATGATTGGTGGGGATGCAGCGGTAGTTCAAGAGCTAGATCCGATTTTTAAAGCTTTAGCCCCTGGTGTTGAATCGGCTGAACGAACTCCCGGCAAAAATGGTGAGCCAACAAATTCCGAAATGGGTTATTTACATTGTGGGCCAGTGGGTGCTGGCCATTTTGTAAAGATGATTCACAATGGAATTGAGTACGGAATGATGGCGGCTTTTGCTGAAGGTTTGGCAATTTTTGATGCGGCTACCGAGATTGAACCTTCGTATAAATTAGATATTCCAGAAATTACAGAAGTTTGGCGAAGAGGCAGCGTTGTGGCTTCATGGCTCCTTGATTTAACTGCGCAGGCTCTGCATGAATCAAATGATTTAAAAGAATATTCAAATGAAGTTAGCGACAGCGGTGAAGGACGCTGGACCGTTCAAGCAGCGATTGAGGCAGGAGTGCCTGCTCATGTATTGAGCGCATCGCTTTATTCGCGTTTTGCCTCACGTGGAAATGATGATTTTTCAAATCGAGTCTTAAGTGCGATGCGCTACAAATTCGGCGGTCATAACGAAAAGCCAACCGCTTGATAAAAGTAGATCGGGCAGATGTATTAGTCCTCTTTGGCGCTACTGGAGATTTGGCGAAGAAGAAGTTATTCCCAGCTCTTTATGATTTACAGGAATTAGATGAAATTGACATTCAAGTTATTGGTGTGGCGTCTTCAAAATGGACTCAGGATGTCTTTAAAGAAAATTTAGAAAGTGCGATTCGCGCTCGTAAACCTGATGTAGATGAGCAAGTTCTTACTAAATTATTAAATCAAACCAAACTAATCGTTGGCGATTATGAAAATCCCAAAACATTCGAGGATCTTGCGGATGCTCTAAAAGATTTCAGCCTGCCAGTGATTTATTTAGCGATAGCCCCAGAGTATTTTTCAAAAATTACCGAATCTCTGGCGGCGGTGGGACTCACTAAAACTGCACGTGTAGTGGTGGAAAAGCCATTTGGTCGAGATTTGGAGAGCGCAAAAGCACTTGATATTTCGCTTAAGAAAATTCTTCCAGAAGAGCAGATTTTTAGAATTGATCATTATTTGGGTAAAGAAGCAGTTGAGGATTTACTGGTTTTTAGATTTGCTAATACCCTATTTGAGCCAGTTTGGAACCGAAATTACGTTTCAAATATACAGATAACCATGGCTGAGAGTTTTGGTATTGATGGACGTGGAAATTTCTACGATGGAGTCGGCGCCACCCGAGATGTTTTGCAAAATCATATTTTTCAAGTGCTCACAATGTTAGCGATGGAGCCACCCATTGATATGGGATCAGAGTCGATGCAGAATGAAAAAATAAAAGTCTTATCTGCGATCCGTGAAATTAAGAGTGACGATGTTATTCATGGTCAATATGTAGGTTACTTGGAAGAAGATGGCGTAGCGCCACATTCGAATACTGAAACCTTTACAGCGATGAAATTATTTATAGATAATTGGCGTTGGGCAGGTGTTCCGATTTACTTAAGAACTGGTAAGAAAATGCCAGAAACGGTATTAGAAGTAATCGTTGAATTTAAGCGTCCACCAAGAGATCTATTTGGAAAGGGCAAGAGTAACGTTGTTAGGTTTCGCCTCGGGGCAAAAGATGGCGTAGATATTTCACTACAGGCCAAGAAACCCGGAACAAAATTAGTTACCGAAACTGTAGATCTTTCGGTGGAGTTTGTAACCGAGTTTGGTGATCGCCAAGGTCCCTATGAAAGATTACTTTGTGCTGCAATATTGGGTGATCACTTCCGCTTTACGCGAATTGATGCGGTACTTTCCTCATGGCAGATTTTGAAGGAACTAATCAAAAATCCACCACAGGTTAAGCCATATTTTTCTGGCTCTTGGGGGCCGGATGAGGCAAATGAATTAGTTCCGGGGGGCTGGAATGCTGTTGGTTCCGAAGCTCAATCAGAACCAAATGGTTAAGAAAACTTTTTATTAATCTCGAGATTGGCCCGAACGATGTTTGTAGCGGCCCAGAAATTCTTCTTTCATATCGGTAAAGGTTCCATCTAGAAGCGCCTCTCGCATTTGATCAACCAAACGGACTACAAATCTTTCATTATGAATTGTTGCCAGAGTTGCGGCGAGCATTTCTTTACCGCGGAACAAGTGATTTAAATAGGCGCGAGTGAAGTTAGCGCAAGTAAAACAGTCGCATTGATCGTCAATCGGGTTGAAGTCACGTATGTATGGCGCATTCGAAACGTTGAATCTACCTTGCATCGTATAAACGGCGCTGCTGCGTGCAATTCTTGAGGCTAGAACACAGTCAAAGGTATCTACTCCATTTTCAACGCCGACAAATAGATCCTCGGGTGCTCCGATTCCAAGCAAGTGTTTTGGTTTATTTTCAGGCAAGGTGCTGTTGACCCAGTTAACAATGGTTCCAAGTGAATCTTTATCAAGCGCGCCACCTATCCCAAAGCCATCAAACTCAATTCCTGATGAAGACATAGTCCCAAGATCGTGAGCAGCTTTACGGCGTAGGTCTTCGTATTGGGCACCTTGAATAACTCCGAATAAAGCCTGATAAGGCTTATCGCTGCGCGCATCGGTTAGTCGCTTATGTTCATCTAAACAGCGGATCGCCCAGTCGTAAGTTCGCTCCATTGCTAGTTCTTGATACGGGCGAGTGTTGTGCAAAGTAGTGCACTCATCAAAAGCGAAAATAATATCCGCGCCAATTTTATGTTGTATCTGCATGGAAACTTCAGCACTAAAGCGGTGCAGTGATCCATCAAGATGGGATTTAAAAGTCACGCCATCATCATCGACGTGTGCAAGTCGTTCTTTATTTCCAGCAATAACTTGATCAGATCTAAATGTCGTGGAGTCCATTGCTAATACTTTTTTAAAGCCAACGCCGAGTGAAAGCACTTGGAATCCACCGCTGTCTGTAAACGTTGGACCTTGCCAATTCATAAATTTTGCCAGCCCACCTGCTTCATCCAAAATATCTGGACCGGGTTGCAAATATAAGTGATAGGCATTTGCCAAAATCGCTTGTGAACCAAGATCTTTCATGGCACCTGGAAGTACTGATTTAACGGTGGCCTTGGTTCCAACTGGAATAAAAGCAGGGGTTTGAATATCTCCATGCGGAGTTGAAATTGTCCCAACACGTGCCAATGATTTTTCGGCACTATGTTTTATTTCAAATGAGAATTCCTTGGTCACGAGAACTATTGTCGCAGATATACACTGCGCCAATGTTCGCAAAGCTGATGCCGTTTAAAGAGTTCACGGTATTGCTTAATCCGCATTCGCGTCGCATTGTTTTTGGTATTTCATTAAATGCAATTGGGCGCGGTATGACTCTTTCGCTATTAATGGTTTATCTGCACGATATGCGCGATTTCACCACCACATTTGGTGGGTTGCTATTGGCGTGGGGCGCATTTGTCGGAATCGCTTGTTCGGCTCCACTTGGTGCACTTGTTGATCGAATTGGACCAAAACAGGTAATGGTCTTTGGGCTGGTGATATCTGCCGCTTCTGGTTTTGGATTTGCCTACGTCACCACATCGGCACAAGCCGTTATCGCTATGACTTTATTTGCTGTTGGCGGCCAATGCATTTGGCCTGCGCAGATGGTCATTTTAACGAGAGTGACGCCCGAGCAAGATCGTTCAAAAATATTTGGATTTAATTTTATGGTGCTGAACTTAGGTCTTGGAATCGGTGGACTTTTATCGGCGGTAATAATCCGTGAAGATTCACTATTTTCTTATCAAATTATGTACTGGATTGATGGACTTGCTTACATTGTTTATTTACTGATTGTTCTTGGGCTAAATACCCCCCATGCAGGCAAGTACATTGCTAAAGAGAATGAACCTGAATCTGGAGGATACCGCGAACTTTTTCAGAATAAGCAACTAACTATTCTCACCTTTGCCGGCGTAATTTTATTGACCTTCGGATATGGGCCGCTGCAATCTGGGCTACCAATTTATGCGACTCAGGTTCTAGATCTTTCACCAAATTGGCTTGGTGTAATTTTTGGAGTTAACACATTTGCAATAGTTATTTTTCAACCTTTTGTATTAAATGTTCTAGAAAGATATTCAAAATACACGGCGTTAGTTTCTGTGGGGATTATTTGGGCGATCTCTTGGTTAGCAGTTGGAGTATCGCCGTATTTATCGCTTTTCATGAGCGGAATCGCGCTTTGTATTAGCCAGTTAATTTTCGCCTTTGGGGAAATGGTGCATGCGCCAACCAGCCCAGCGCTGATGCAAGAGTTAACGCCAGATCACATACGCGGGCGTGCTAGTGCGCTTATTAGTTTGCAGTGGGGAGTATCTGGAATTGCCGGACCAGCGATAGCGGGCGTGATGATTGGTGCAAACCTTGAAC
>JBBQEE010000019.1:0-11210 GCA_038320375.1 Candidatus Nanopelagicales bacterium | reverse complement strand
GGGCCACTAATAATCAGCGGGGTGCGGGCTTCATCAATAAGAATTGAGTCAACTTCATCAACGACTGTAAAGAAGTGATCACGCTGTACACAATCTTCAAGTGACCAAGCCATGTTGTCGCGAAGATAATCAAAACCAAATTCATTGTTGGTGCCGTAAGTAATATCTGAGTTATACGCCGCTCGTCTTTCAGATGGCGTCATGCTGTTAAGGATTACACCCACACTTAAACCAAGGAATCGATGAATTCGACCCATCCACTCGCTATCGCGTTCTGCCAAATAATCATTGACAGTGACAACGTGCACACCGCGACCAGCAAGGGCATTTAGATAAGAAGGAAGCGTTGCAACAAGAGTCTTACCTTCACCGGTGCGCATTTCGGCGATATTTCCACGGTGCAGCGCTGCGCCACCCATAATTTGAACGTCATAGTGGCGCTGGCCCAAGGTGCGCTTTGCGGCTTCTCTAACAACAGCAAATGCTTCAGGTAGGAGTTCATCCAGTGTTTCGCCTGCAGCAAATTTTGCTTTGAATTCAGATGTCTTACCAAAGAGCTCGGCATCGTTAAGGGAATAAATGGCTGCTTCAAAAGAATTGACTTGATCAACAATTTTGCTGAGATCGCGAAGAATTTTACCTTCGCCTGCCCGCATGATTCGATCAACGATCTTTGCCATTTAAATCCCTTTCCAACAATTAACCCCCTAATCGTAGGGGTTTGGCAGCGCAACTTGTTACCGCACCTAGAACGGTAAAGCCTGCACAAGTTAGTGCCCTGATCGCCTCTGCCAAGGTGGTACCGGTGGTTATTAGATCATCAACCAATATAAGCGGCCCAATATTCCCACTTTGTAGCGCTGTGATACCTGAGATATTTACTTTTAACGCGCCGGCTAGATTTAATTTGCGCTCCTTAGCATTTAGTGCAGATTGATCACGAACTAGTCTTGTATGTTCAAGTAAAGATAAATGATTTATGGATAAATTGCTGGCAACATCTGCGCAAATAACGCTGAGAAAATTACGCCCGCGCTTTCTAGTTGCCGACTTCCTGGATGGAATCGGGACCAGAGTGGCTTCTCCATATTTTTTACGAAAATAACTCAGACTATGCTCAAGGCTACTAATCAAGAGTTCATCTGCTGCTCTAATTGATCCCTCTTTGGCGCTAAGTAAGACCTTAGAGGCAATTGGTGAATATTGAATCGCTGAAAGTATTGGAAAGTTTTTACCATTCACTTCAATACTCTGAAGATATATATGTGGATGCCACGAACTTCTGCATTGCGAGCAGATTGAAATTCCTAACTGTGAACATCCAATGCAGCGAGAGGGGAAAATTATTTGTACTAGTGATCTCATGATTGCGATTCTTGCGGAAAAAGTTTTGCTTAAGTTTGCTTATCTCTTGGTTTGAGGATAATCCAAAGGCTGTGGCTTTATAGGCCGACCGGAAATTTGCGCACCAGCTATACGTGGAAGTGTTAAAACGAAATGTGCGCCGTTTCCAATTGCTCCCCACGCATCCAGTTCTCCATTGTGCAATCGAGCATCTTCCAGTGCAATCGAAAGACCAAGTCCAGTTCCACCACGGACTCGAGCGCGAGATGGATCAGCACGCCAGAATCGATCAAAGACTCGAGATAACGTAGACGGTTCAATCCCTGATCCGTGATCGCGAACGCCAACGCCAACCTCCGATTCGGTAGCGACTATTCGAACCTGAACTGGCTTATCTTCTGCATGATCTAGAGCATTAGAGAGAAGGTTACGCATAATTCTTTCTACACGACGAGCATCAGCCTGAATTACGATTTTGGCTAATTCAAAATCAATCTCAATCGGATATTCTGGCGCGGTTGCGCGGAGATCATCAACACATCTTTCGATGAGTTTAACTAAATCAAATTCAACGGTTTCCAAGACTGCAACTTCGGCATCGAACCTACTGATTTCGAGTAAATCTTCCAGCAAACCTTCAAAGCGGTCGAGTTGCGCCACCAATAGTTCAGAACTCCGTGCCACCGCCGGATCAAAGTTCTCTCGTTCTCCGTTAATAACTTCTGAGGCCATACGCAGCGTTGTCAGCGGTGTGCGAAGCTCATGGGAAACATCGGAGACAAAACGTTGTTGCACGCGCGAAAGATTCTCAAGTCTAGAAATCTGGGATTCAATTGAAAGGGCCATTTCATTAAAGGATGTTCCGAGGGTAGCCAATTCATCAGAACTTTCGATTTTCATTCGTTGCGAGAAATCACCTTGGGTAAATTGTTTAGCAATTCGTGAGGCTTCACGCACTGGTTTTACAACTTGGCGAACCACAAGCCAAGTAATCAAACCGATTAAAAATAGCAGCGCTATTGCAGTGAGCAGAAGTGAGTTCTGGATTAGTGAAAGAGTTGTGTTCTGATTAGTAAGTGAATAAACCAAGTACATTTCGTAGTTTCCAGAATCAGGAATTGCAATTCTTCTACCTGCAATCAACACCTCAGTTTCAGCACGATTGTCATATCGGACGGTGGAGTACTGGTACTCCACGATATCGCTATCCCGAACTCTCTTGCGAAGCTCGGTTGGAAACGATGAAACAATTAAGCCATCAGTGACCTTGCTGTAATCAGGTGTTACTTTAGGATTCGCCATTTCGTCTGGTGTTTTAAACTTATTTAAGAAGATAGATTTTCTATCTTGATTTAAACTTACAGCAGTTGATGAAATAATTACTTCTTGCACAGTTCTGTCAACAATAGAACTTCCTGCCCCATCAATTAATAAGAATTGGTATTGCGCATTAAAGAATGTGGAACGTGCTTCTGCGAGTGATGTCTCAAGATTAACGCGCTTCACACCATCGGAAAGTTGGGAATAAAGAGCAGAGCCAGTAAGCCAAACAACCCCTAAGGAGAGCAAGACAGTTGAAACAATTACTTTTGAGGCAAGTGATTTTCTAATCGCCGATGAGGGTTGAAACATTTTAGGGCTTTTCTACTACGCCAGCTTTATACCCAACGCCGCGTACTGTCATAACGATTACCGGATGTTCAGGATCGTGCTCTACTTTTGAGCGCAGGCGCTGTACGTGAACATTTACTAATCGAGTATCTGTTGAATGACGATAACCCCAAACTTCGCCAAGCAAAGATTCACGGGTAAATACCCGCCCTGGTTCTTTTGCTAACGCCACAAGCAGATCAAATTCCAAACGGGTTAAGGCAATCTTCTTACCCGCACGAGTCAGTTCGTGTGCGGTCACATCGATTACTAAATCGCCAATCATTAGCAGTCCAGAGACATCGGTGTTTGTGCGACGCAGTCTGGTTCTGATTCGAGCAATTAACTCTGAAGGATGACGAAAGGGCTTAACGATGTAATCATCAGCGCCAGCTTCGAGCCCAAGAACAATGTCATGCGAGTCGCCTTTGGCGCTTAACATCACAATCGGCACCATAGATTCGCCGCGTATTAACTTGCAAACTTCTATTCCACTTAATCCGGGAAGCATTACATCTAGCAGTACAAGGTCTGGAGGATTATTTCTAAACACCTCCATGACCTCATCACCGCGACTTACTAGATCTACATCGATGCCGGCACCTGTTAAAACAATGCCGAGCATCTCTGCAAGATCCTGGTCGTCATCGACGACCATGACTAAGGTCATTAGCTACCATGCTCCCAAGAGTTTAGGTACATATCTTGTGCTGGAGTCAAAGTATCGATGCGACCACCCATTGAAATTAACTTAAGGCTGGCAACTTCCTTATCAATGTAAGTTGGAACTTCGTGAACACCAGCTGGCAGATTTTTTGCTTCCCTGACTAAGTACTCAGCAGTTAAAGCTTGGTCAGAGAATGACATATCCATTACTGATGCTGGGTGACCTTCGGCGGCTCCAAGGTTCACGAGACGACCTTCTGCAAGTAGTAAGAGGCGACGACCATCAGCAAGTACATATTCATCTGTCTGATGACGCATCTTTGAGTTCTTGGTCTTTGCATTTAATTCCAGCCAAGCAACATCAATTTCGATATCAAAGTGACCTGAGTTAGCCATGATTGCGCCATCTTTCATCACTGAGAAGTGCTCATCGCGCAATACATCGCGGTTACCTGTAACAGTTATGAATACGTCGCCAATTTTTGCAGCATCGACCATCGGCATTACGCGGAAACCTTGCATCATTGCATCCAGCGCTTTAGTTGGATCAATTTCTGTGATTACAACATCGGCGCCCATACCTTTTGCACGCTCGGCAACACCCTTACCGCAATATCCAAAACCAGCAACAACCACGATGCGGCCAGCTAGTAGGAAGTTGGTGGCGCGGAATACCGCATCTAACGTTGATTGACCTGTTCCGTAGCGATTATCAAACATGTGCTTTGTGTCAGTGTCATTTACAGCAATCATCGGGAATGTGAGTGCTCCGTCTTTAGCCATCTGGTTTAAGCGAATAACACCAGTTGTTGTCTCTTCGCAACCGCCAGCAATATTTGGAAGTAACTCTTTGCGAGTTGTATGAAGAGTATTTACTAAGTCGCAACCATCATCGAAAACTTGGTGTGGTTCGATATCAAGTGCGGCGTTAATGTGTGAGTAATAACCATCGCGATCAACTGAGTTTCGCGCAAATACTGAGATGCCGTACTCGTGAACTAGTGCAGCAGCAGTGTCATCTTGAGTTGAAAGTGGATTTGAAGCACAAAGCGAAATGTCTGCACCACCCGCTTTAAGAACGCGCATCAAGTTTGCGGTCTCAGGTGTGACGTGCATGCATGCAGCGATTCGCACGCCAACGAATGGCTTTGATTTTTCAAAGCGTTCACGAATCTGCGCGAGAACAGGCATGTTTCGTTCTGCCCATTCGATTTTCATACGACCGGCAGCCGCTAATGACGCATCTGCAATGTCATGGCGCGGAAGAGTTGATGTAACTGGTGAATTCATGGACTTCTCCTTATTAGGGTAATAAATAACAGTTGATTGGACTGTGCTTACCTAAGGCGTAGGGCTCTACTTTGCTAGGCGGCTCTAGACAGAAGATTACTGCCCATTACCCCTTACTGGCTATTTATAGGCTAACTTCTAATTGTGGCGAGGACCTGATCGCGAATTTTGATCATACCTGCTTGGGATTCCGCTTCCACGTTTAGGCGTAATAGCGGCTCAGTATTCGATGCTCGAACATTGAACCACCAATTATCTCCAACAATCGTAAGTCCATCAAGGTGATCAATTTTATTGCTATCTGATTTACTGTATTTGGATTCAATTATTTCCATAGATTTTTGAGCATCTAATACTTCTGAATTAATTTCCCCACTTGAGAAGTATCGATTAAATGGTTTTAATAATTTTGAGAGCGGTTCTTTTGATTCAGCTAATGCGGCAATCGCATGTAGCGCAGCCAACATTCCAGAATCTGCTTTCCAAAAATCCCTGAAGTAGAAATGCCCAGAGTGCTCTCCCCCAAAAATTGCACCAGTATCTGCCATTAATTTCTTAATGTAAGAGTGGCCAACTCGAGAACGGATTCCAGTTCCGCCATTTTCTTCAACGACCTCTAGTACCGCCTTAGATGAAATTAAGTTGTAAATAATATTTGAATTTGGGTGCTTTTTTAATTCTCGGCTAGCGATCAGTGCTGTTAAAGATGATGGATTAACTAAATCGGCATTCTCATCCACTAAGAAGCAACGGTCGGCATCACCATCAAAGGCCAGACCAATATCAGCTTTCTGCTTCTTCACCGCTTTCTGCAAATCTTTTAGATTTTCGGCTTCGATTGGATTGGCATCATGATTTGGAAAAGTTCCATCTAGATCGAAGTACATTGGAATGACTTCACAATTTAAGCGCGCAAAAACCGCTGGTGCTGTATATCCGGCCATCGCATTACCGGCATCGATCACAACTTTCAGAGGTCTCATATCCGACATGTCGACGAGAGAAAGCAAATGACTTACATATTTCTCAAGTAAATTTTGACTCTCTTCTTTTCCTACGCTTCTAAAATCTATTGCTGAACCTTCAGTCACAAAACGTTCAATAGTTTGGAGTCCAGACTCCTTCCCAATTGGGCGAGCCCCACTTAAGCAAAGTTTAATTCCGTTGTACTCAGCAGGGTTGTGAGAGGCGGTAAACATCGCACCGGGAAAGTTTAAACTTCCAGATGCGAAATAAAGCATGTCAGTTGATGCTAAACCAATACGAATAACGTTAAGTCCTTGTGAAGTTATTCCGGCTGAAAATGCATCTGCAAATCCGTTTGAGGATGGTCGCATATCTTCACCAATTACAACCGTGCCCGGTTCCCGCTCTTGCTGTAGGAATCTTGCAAATGCGACTCCAGTGGCAAAACAAAAATCGGCTGTGAGTTCGACATCGACTAGGCCACGGATGTCATAGGCCTTAAAAATTGAAATTTTTTACTTCCTTCGATTTAGAAATTATTTGTTGGAACGGCACGAAGATGCCCACGGCGACCTAACGAATTTGAAACCGCACTTGCCGAAATGTGATCCGAATTCGAAGCATTAGTTGACATTGCAACTTCGCGCACTGCATCTGCAATCGCCATTAGGTCATCAACACTGGGGCCATTACCCGATATTTCATTTTCTTCTTTTATTACTGTCCAGCCGTTGGGGACGGTCAGTTTTTTTCCATGTGACTCACATAGGTCGTAAGAATGTGGCTCTGAAAATGTTGCCAACTGGCCAATAACGGCGGTGGACTCGGCATAAATATAAGTGAGGGTTGAGGTTGCAAAGTTACGGCAACTCACTCGCGAACAGACGCGACCGGATCTAGCTACCTGACTCATAGTCCTAAGCCTAGTGTGATTAGTCCAATATTTCGGGGATTGCTACGGAGTCAAAACTCGTATATTTGAAATCGGTATTGAAGATTTTGTTAGAACGCTTCCTGGAGTAAGCGGGAAGTAGCCATAGCCACTTCTGGTGGATACGAGTCCTGCACCATAAATTCCACTTCCAACTTTAGTGAAGGTGATCGAGCGAACTCCGTCAGCAACTTTTAGCGAGGCTATATCAGCACCGTTTAATAGAAATTCTTTCCGTTTCCCATTTCCAAAGAAAAACTCCCCCGAGATAGAAATTTTCTTTCCTATGAATACAAGTTGCGGCGCTAGCCCGGCTACAGATAGAGAAATCTCTGATAACTCAGGCGTTGCAGTGCTCCAAATAAAATCAGACTTTCCTTCAGCAATAGTTGGAGAGTAAACCGCAGCCAATATCGGTTCGTCGGAGGAAATCTGAACTCCAAATTTACTTTGAGGTAGCTGTGGTGAAAGAGGCAAGGAGATGACCGAACCCTTTTTTATTACTCGATTCTCAAAGCCAGCTGGAATAAATGATCCATCTGTCGAGAAAATTTTGACCGTTATATTTGCATCAACCTCACCCGGAACGAGTACTCGTAGCGTGTGACTTAATGCAGCCTGACGGCCTCTATTATTTTGAACAGTGTGCGCGATAGCAGGAATATAAATCTCCTTTGCTGCCCGTGGAGCAAAATTAACTAGATCACCACCAAGCGCTCTCAAACCACGTCCGCGCTCATCAATTACATAATTTGTAACTCGCCCAGAACGAGTAATCGCATGAAGAACTATTGCTTTTGAGCCCGGGGCTAGCGAATTCAAACTTACCTCTTGATACGAATTTGCTTTCAAGGTAAAGGAATTACTGATTTGCGGTCCGACTTCACTCCAAATTTCCACATCAACTATTGCTGCGCTTAGCCCACTATTGACCATCAATAACCGGCCCTTACTTGTTACATCAGCCGCACCACCCACAAACCATTGTTCACTTTGTACGGAAGAACAGATAGTTGCTCCCGCCCATACCCCGTTGCGAATCTGCCACACCACTGGAGTCGTTCCCTGTGATTTAACGATAATTGGTGCTTTTGTTTGGTTGTAGCGTAATGATTGTGAGGGAATAAATGAGGGTGACTTTGTTCCGGTCGCCCTAATTGGTGTCTTGGTAGAGGCAAGAGAGATCGCAGTGGTTAAATCTTTTGGAGTGGGTGGGCACACCACTGCAGGATAATTAGTTGAATATTTACTTTGTGAAGTTGAAAAGCTGATTGTATTTGCCAGCAGAATTACTGCAGTCAATATAGAAACTATCCAGACTGGGCGTTGAATTCTCATGCCAAAATCTCATCTTCTATTTCACGGCGACGACGACCAGCAGGAAGCGCCAAAATAATCACTATAACAACAATTATAAATTCTAAAGAAACCCATGCTCGACGGATAGTTCCGTCATAAAAAATACTAATGGTGCCAGGTTCTGTAACTTTAAAAGTTGGCATTGAGTTAACACTTCGAGTTTTTTCTAACCGTATTCCATCTTGCATTGCTCTCCAGCCGCGAGCATATTCTTCCGTCAAGGTAATACTTCCCGGAACGCTTACATTAACTTCAGAGCTCTCTTCATTGAAGGCAAGGATTGAATTTTTACCGCTGTCATCGGTAAAAATAATATTGCCGGTTAATCCAGAAACCTTCCACACTATTCCAACGCTCGTCGATGATGCTCGTTCGAATCCTCCAAGGCCATCCACAATTCGAACTAAATTCTCATCGACTGGATTCTTTAAGAATAAATACTTAATTCCATGAATACCTAGGGTCATGCTTGCGGTTAGGCCACTTCCATCTGTTAAATCTCGAAGTGCATTTGTAATTTGTTCACGCGCTTTCGGAGCAGTATCTGGTTGACCCAAAGTTGCATCGCCACCGCGAGCGATGTAGAAATTTAAGGTTACTTCGCCATCTACCGTTCTTGGTCTTACCACCATGATCTTTGCTGAAGTTTCAATTGCTAGAAAAGGTGGTAGAACAACATCTTCACTGGTCTTGAGTATTGAGTCATTTCCATTGGAAACCAACCAAGTAGTTGATGCTGCGCTATAAAAAATAATCACGAAAACTAATAGGGCTGCAGAAATATGTCTGAAATTAAAGTGAGTCTGCGCCAAACGTTCCTTCCATTTATCTAGCAAAATAACACCTGAAGTCACGGCGGCAATTGTTGTCAGGGCTAAGAGAGTCCCTGGATAGACGGGCGTTGCAACAGATGTGCCATTTCCGGTTACGGTAAGAACGCTTGTCAGAATCGAAAGTAGCAACGATACAAAACCAAGTTCGGCGACAAAGCGCGCCGCCGTGGAAGAAAAAAGCGAAATTAATAAAACAATTGAAATTGGACTGATTAAATACCACGGCAGAGCCCCTGCTCCGCCAGGATTTGCAATCGCTGCCCAGTTAGCGCCACCGCCGGGGATCAAAAATCCCGCATCCAATAAATAACGAGCTGGATTAATAATTAATTCGAAACTCCATGGAGCGCAAATTAGTAATGGCGTTATGAGAAGCGTTATCCGATGATATAAACGTGTATTAAATAGTTCAAGGTGTGCGCCCCTCTCGCTAGCCAGATAATCGCGAAAAATTGAATATCCAGTAATCAAAATTCCTAGGATGAAAATAATTGGTGAGAATGCAAATAAGACCGCCGCAAAAAGAGAGTTTCCAAAGATGCGGCGCCAACTGTAATTCTCAATTTCAAACCAATTTTTATTTGCAATCAAAAATAGTGGGGTAAGAATCAAAATTACGACAGTGCTAAGTCGTCCACTATTTATAGCTGAGATTGAAACAGGAGAGAGTGCGTACAAGACCGCAGCCGATGCAACTAGCCATCCATTTGTTACAACTCGCTTTAATAATTGATGGGCAGAAAAAGCCATCAAAAGTGGAGCAAAGAAAAACAGTGCCGTCATAAAAAGTTTGACGCTTGCCAAGAGTGGAGTAGCTGCGATAGCCACCATTGCCAGCCAAGGTGGCGCACTCGCCCCAGTGCCCATCGCGATTGGGTGCCAACCTGCAAAATATATATTCCATAAATCACTGACACCAGATGGCTGTTCAGGAAGCGCTCCACCAGATATCGACCCAAAACGTTGTCGAGACCAAAGGGCCGTCAGCACAAACAAAAATATGTAACTCGCTACTAATGGTCTCTTGATTAAGTTGGTCCACGGGCGCTTGGTTGCTGGCGTTAATAATTCATCATCTTCGTGCGCTTCCTCAAGAAGTGAATTATCTGTTACTTCTGTTATTTCATCTGGAAATATTCGATTTCGAATCTTTTGGGAATTTCTCGAAAATGATAATCGAATCTGTGACCATCGTGAAGGTATAAATTTTAGAGCAACACTTGCTGGTACGAGTCTCTCTTTGCGACGCAGAGCGCGTGCTGTAATTAATTCACCAGGTTGAAGTAATAGCGCACCAACCGCCAAAATCTCATCACTTGCATATCCCGGCAACTTTGCAAAAAGAAACCCGACTGATCTGTAAATTGCACCGAAGAGTAGTTGGAGGGCAAGTGAAGGTAAGCGCCACCAAGAAGAATTTACAAGTAATACGTAAGCGGCATTACGTCGATCTAGGAGCAGAGGTCGATGCAAAAAAGCCTCAGCAACATCGACAGATCGTCGCTCATTAGCTGAAGCTTCTGCGTGATATCCAATTGCTTCAGAGACAGAAATGGCGGTAAATCCAAGAGAATGAAGTCGCCATCCAAAATCAACATCGTCACGAAATAAATCTAAATTTTTATCAAAGCCACCTAATTGCTCAAAAATATCTCGCCGAATTAAGGCACCTGCAGTACTAACTGCCAGCACTTCCTGAACACCATCTCGCTGGCCTTGGTCATACTCGGCTGGCTCTAAATTTGTCCAACGGTTTCCATTTGCAGCGATGCTAATTCCAATTTCCAAAAGATTAGTTCGATCGTGCCAACTTAAAAGTTTTGGACCAGCCATTGCCACATTCGGTCGATTTTGTACTTCAGTAATTAAATTCTCTAACGCATTCGGGTGAAGCGAAAGATCATCATGAACAATCCATAACCATTCGGTGGTCCCGTTGACTGTTGCTGGCAAGGTAGAAACCGCATGTGAAACCGCCTCGCCAAAACCTGCATCACGTTTTAGAGGCAATACCGGAATGCGAGCGCCGCTTACTAATTGTGCAGATGAATCTAAAGATCCAGTATCAACTGCAAGAATTGCATCGATCGATCGTGATTGCGATGTTAGCGATGCGACAACTTCATACAGCCATGTAGCGCCATCATGCAGAACAAGAATCGCAGTAACGC
>JBBQEE010000018.1:0-11416 GCA_038320375.1 Candidatus Nanopelagicales bacterium | reverse complement strand
ATGGCAACATATGAATCGATGCTTACTAACCATGTGGCGCCACATTCGTGGATGAATTGGCCACAAAATTTGGCTCAATATGGTGATTGGACAGCAGTTGCGATGATGGGTGCGCCTAAACCGTTGTATCTACAGTATTGTGAAGATGATCAATTATATACCAAGCAGGGAATGCAGGCTGCCGATGAATACTTTCTAGCAAGGTATCCTAAGAATAAGTACAAGGGAAGTTTCTATCCGGTGTTGCATTCATTCACGAAGCAGATGCAAGAGGATGCCTTTAATTGGTTGGATGAAAATGTTAAGTGATCGCTATTTAAGCGATGATGTAAGGGCGCTCCATCTTTCCCGTGATTTATATGAGGTGATGAAAGCTAAGCCAATTCTTTCACCACACGGCCACATTGATCCAAAATTGATTTTAGAAAATAAGCCATTTGCAAATCCAGTAGAACTATTAATTACTCCAGATCACTACATAACTCGGATGTTATATAGCCAGGGGATTTCCTATGAAAGTTTAGGGATTGTGAAAAAAGATGTTAGCGCCACAAAACCAGATCCAAAAGGAGTCTGGCAAATATTTGCTGATAACTGGCACCTTTTTCGGGGGACACCGTCGCGAATTTGGATACAGGAGATTTTGTACACGCTCTTTGAAATCGATGAGGTCATCACACCAGCTCGGGCCGATGCGCTATATGAAATTATTGATGGCAAATTAAAGACGCCATCATTTTTGCCCCAGGCGCTCTTTAATCGCTTTAATATAGAAGTTTTAGCGACCACTGATGCCACATCTGATGATTTAAGTGTCCACAAGAAGATCGCCGATTTGGCTCTGACTGGACGAGTGATTCCAACTTTCCGGCCAGATGATATTTCAGATCCACTTCGGGCAGACTTCCAAGGTGCGCTGACACAGTTAGCGAAAGTCACTGATATAGAAATAAGCAGTTTTGCTTCACTGCTCCAAGCACTAGGTAAACAACGAACTCACTTTAAGGCGATGGGCTCCACCGCGACGGATCATGGTGTTTTTTCGGCTCAGACGTTAGCGGTAAGTGATGCGCAAAAGGAGCAATTATTTAAAGCAGTCGTTGGTGGTGCCACAGATGAGGCAACCGTTGGCGCCTATCGCGCAATGATGCTACTAGAGCACGCGCGGATGAGCGCTGATGATGGCTTGGTGATGCAGTTGCACCCAGGCTCATTGCGAAATTATGATAAAAAGTTTTTTACTGAGTATGGAACAGATATCGGTTTTGATATTCCAGTATCGATGACTTTTGCGCGGGAGCTGCAACCTCTTCTAAATGAAGTTGGCCACAGTAAAAATTTCCGGATGGTTTTATATACCCTCGATGAATCCACTTATTCACGTGAACTTGCCCCAATCGCTGGGGCATATCCATCGGTGCGCCTGGGAGCACCATGGTGGTTTTTGGATTCCATCAACGGCATGCAGCGCTGGCGCGATGCTGTTACCGAAACTACTGGATATTACAACACAGTTGGTTTTATCGACGATACCCGAGGGTTTTGTTCAGTGCCAGTTCGCCATGATGTGGCAAGGCGCTTTGACGCGGGTTATCTAGCGCGCGAGGTGGGCCGGCATCGAATAAGTAAATATGAGGCGCTAGAACTGGCTAGTGATCTTTCTTATAACTTATCAAAAGATTTCTTTAATCTGTAGTGAGTATGCAACCAAATATTATTCATATGGGCCTAGGCGCTTTCCATAAGGCACATCAAGCTGTTTATGTGCAACGGGCGATCAACAATGGTGCCAAGCTTGCCATTGCTGGGGTTTCTCAGCGTGACTCCCAAGCCAGTGATGAATTAGCCGCGGCAAATTTTAGATATATCGTGCGCGAATCCAGTGCATCCGGAGATTTTGATTTTGGAATTACAGCGATCACGCAGGCGTACTTCTATCCACGAGATTATGAAAAATTAGCAGAGATTGTGGCGCAGCCAGATTTCTTGGCTATCACTATTGCCGCAACTGAAAAGGCATATGTTTTATCTGACGATGTGCAACTGACACTGCCCGGACGCCTGGCTCACCTGTTACATGCGCGATATTTAAAAACCAAAATTGGCATCGTAGTTATCTCGTGCGATAACTTATCCAGTAATGGCCGAATTACCCGTAATTTAGTAATTAAAAGTAGCGAAAAAATGGGTGATATCAAGTTTACCGAATGGATTGCAGAGCAGATCAGATTTCCAAACTCGATGGTGGATCGAATCGTGCCAGCTTCAAAAGAGCGGGGAATTATTGTTACAGAGCCCTTTATTCAATGGGTGATCGAACATGATCCAATCGAGAGCGTATTAGCTGGTGTTGGAATTGAGTTCGTCCCAACGGTGGCTGAATATGAATTAATGAAGTTGCGACTATTTAATTCGATTCACTCAGCGCTGGCATACCTTGGTGAACTCGTGCAGATTGAATCTATCGCCCAGATGATTTCTGATCCAGCCTATGAAAAATTTGTTGCTGCAATCCAAGCGGAGGCAGGGCGGAGTTTTATCGCACCTGCTGGTCAGAGCGCAGCTGACTACAGTTTGGGGATTAGGCGGAGAATCGCCAATCCAAAGCTAGGCCATCAATGCCAACAAATTGCCATGGATGGTTCGCAGAAAATACCATTTCGTATCTTTGCAATAATTAATGACTTAATCGCAGCCGAGGAGCCAGTTAAATTTTTAACTTTAGTCTTGGCCCTTTGGGTAGAATATTTAAGAATAAATGAGCGCATCAATGATCCACTTAGAGAAAAATTGGTAACTCTTTCGCAAACGCAGGATAGCCTGGTAGGGGTAGGTCTCATATTCAAATTGCCAGATTTTGCCGTCGTACTTAATCCTGCTTGCTTTAGCGAAATCGCACAGTGGCTGATGCAGTTACGCGAGTTTGGACCAGAGCAAGTAATTAAAAATTTGCTGCTCTGATTTTCTACTGGCCTTTAGCTTTAGCGAACGCTGCGCAGAACAGCGGTGACTTTGCCCAAGATTTCGCAGTTATCGCCGTTGATTGGTGAGAATGCGTGATTGGCAGGCAAGAGCCAAATGTGGCCATTTTTGCGCTGGAATGTTTTAACTGTTGCTTCGCCATCGATCATTGCAGCAACGATCTCGCCGTTATTGCAATCTTTCTGTTCGCGAATAACCACGTAATCGCCATCGCAAATTGCGGCATCAATCATTGATTCACCAACAACTTGCAGCATATATAAATTGCCTTTGCCAACCAAGGTTTCTGGAAGTGCGAAAGTTGATTCAACGTTTTGTTCAGCGGTGATTGGTCCACCTGCTGCGATGCGGCCAACTAACGGCACATTCTTAGTTGTTTCGATTTGAATTTCAGAACGTTCGCCCGGTTCGATTACTTCAAGGACGCCACCGCGAGTTGGGTGGGCGGTGATGAAGCCCTTCTCTTTTAAGAGGTCGAGTTGATATTTAACGGAGGCACTTGAGCTTAGGCCGGCAGCGGCAGCGATGGCGCGCATTGAGGGTGGATAGCCTTCAGACTCCATGCTGGTTTTGATGACCTGCAGAATCTTGAGTTGGCGAGCGGTCAAGCCGTGCTCACCAGCAGGGGCATCGGGAAGTTCAATGACCTTGGACTTGGCGGCGGACTTGGCGGCGGACTTGGCGGCGGGTTTTTTGCTCATGAGTAAAGGGTGGCACAGCCTTAGAAAAAAATCAAACATATGTTCGAAAATAACTTGTGGATGTCGGTGGTCTTTGCTTTAATTGTCCTTGTTCGAACAACTGTTCGAATACCTTCCCCAAGGTAGTACCAGCAGGAGATAACCATGAGTGCAATTGCAATTAATAACTACAGCCCGCAAAGCCTTATAAATCAAGGGTTTCAGACCAATCCGTCCGGTGTAATAAAGAGTGAAATTAAGCTATCTCGCCGTGGTCGACTTGCACGTACCTTCGTGGTTCTCTCACTGGCTGTCGTCATGGTAAGCCTGCTCGGTGCTCGCGCCGGGGCTGGCACGCAAGATCAGGTTGGGGCGCCTACCTCTTTCATCGAGATCACCGTGGCGCCAGGGGACACCTTGTGGTCACTAGCCAGCCGTTTAGCCGATAACGGAGATCCGCGCTCGCTCGTTGATGAGATTACTTCCGTTAATTCGCTGGGCTCATCTGAGCTCCAAGCGGGTCAGAAGTTGCGCATCCCGCTCGATTAATTTTTACGACACGC
Source organism: Candidatus Nanopelagicales bacterium (assembly GCA_038320375.1). Classification (GTDB taxonomy): domain Bacteria; phylum Actinomycetota; class Actinomycetes; order Nanopelagicales; family Nanopelagicaceae; genus Planktophila. The sequence continues at coordinate 7,191 of JBBQEE010000018.1, read as the reverse complement.
CCAAGGGGTGGGTAAATGCCTACTCAGCAGGAAAACTCTCGACATTTGCTTTATAGTTCCCACTAGATGTAGGGGTCAAAGCGTTTAAAACTTCCATTAGTAGTGTTTCTACGGTAGTTTCGCCGCCTAGGCCAATACAGGCTATTTTAGGAATATCTAGCATCTGGAAGGGAGAGTCGCCGAAATGATTTGTCCATTCTGTACTCACGCTGATTCAAGAGTCGTTGACTCTCGTCCGGTTGAAGACGGCACTCAAATCCGCCGTCGTCGCGAATGCCCACAATGTGGCGAGCGCTTTTCAACTCAAGAAATTGCTCTCCTGAACATCATCAAGCGCTCTGGCGCTACCCAGCCATTTAGTCGCGAGAAAGTCTTGGTAGGTGTCCGCAAGGCATGCCAAGGTCGTCCCGTTGGTGAAGATGATCTGGTTCTGCTGGCACAACGCGTTGAGGAAACTCTGCGCCGTACCGGCAAGGCTGAAATCGAAGCTCAAGAAGTGGGTCTTGCAATTCTCGCGCCACTCCGCGAATTAGATGAGGTTGCCTATTTACGTTATGCATCCGTTTACCGTAACTTCACTTCCCTTGAGGACTTTGAGGGTGAGATCGCGTTGCTGCGAGCTATTCCTTCAACTCTTAATTTAACAAAGCAAGCATCGATCAACTAAAGCACTGAATTTAAACCACTTAACTAATTAACTTAACAAATATAGAAGACGGGAAAATAAACATGTCAGATACGGTCATCAATCGACCATCCAAGGCTAAGCACGCTAACTCACCAATTGGAGCGGGTTTAACAATTGGGCGTATTTATACCAATGAAGGCGTTCATCCTTACGATGACGTCAAGTGGGAACGTCGCGATGTTCTTCAGTCAAATTGGAAAACAGGCGCAACAGTTTTTGAGCAACAAGGGGTTGAATATCCAGATTTCTGGTCAGTTAACGCATCAACAATCGTTACGACCAAGTATTTCCGTGGGGCAGTAGGAGCAGAAAATCGTGAGTGGTCACTTAAGCAAGTTATCGATCGCGTAGTTCTTACATATACAAAGGCCGGAAAGGAATTCGGTTACTTTGCAACAGATAAAGATGCAACGATCTTCGAACACGAGCTAACACATATGCTCTTGCACCAGATCTTCTCTTTCAACTCACCAGTCTGGTTTAACGTTGGAACCGCATCACCACAGCAAGTAAGTGCATGCTTCATTCTTTCTGTCGATGACACAATGGATAGCATCCTTAACTGGTACCGCGAAGAAGGAATGATCTTCAAAGGCGGATCAGGTGCTGGACTAAACCTTTCACGCATCCGTTCTTCAAAAGAACTTCTAAAATCAGGTGGAACAGCCTCTGGTCCAGTTTCATTTATGCGTGGTGCTGACGCATCTGCAGGAACAATCAAATCAGGAGGCGCAACCCGTCGCGCAGCCAAGATGGTTGTTCTAGATGTTGATCATCCAGATATCGAAGAATTCATTGAGACAAAGGTCAATGAAGAGAACAAGATTCGCGCCCTGCGTGATGCCGGTTTCGATATGGACCTTGGTGGAAAAGACATCATCTCGGTTCAGTATCAGAATGCAAATAACTCAGTTCGCGTATCAGATGAATTCATGCGCGCCTACGAGAACGGCCAAGAGTTCGGACTCAAGGCACGTGCAACTGGTGAAGTAATTGAAATGACTGATGCACGCCAACTATTCCGCAAGATGTCCGAAGCTGCATGGGCATGTGCTGATCCAGGAATTCAATACGATGACACAATCAATGATTGGCACACCAACCCAGAGACGGGTCGCATCAACGCGTCCAACCCTTGCTCTGAGTACATGTCACTAGATAACTCATCATGTAACTTGGCATCACTTAACTTGATGAAGTTCCTTAAGGCAGATGGATCATTCGATGCAAAGACATTTGGTCGCGCAGCAGAAATGATCATCACTGCAATGGATATCTCAATTTGTTTCGCAGATTTCCCAACTGAAGCAATTGGTGAAACAACACGTTCATACCGTCAACTCGGAATCGGTTATGCCAACCTGGGCGCGCTACTTATGGCATCAGGTCTTGCATATGATTCAGAAGGTGGACGAGCACTTGCTGGTTCAATCACCTCACTTCTAACTGGTATCACATACAAGCGCTCTGCTGAATTAGCAGGAATCGTTGGAGCATACGAAGGTTTTGCCAGCAACGCAGCGCCACATTCACGTGTTATGCGCAAGCATGCAGCAGCATCAATTGCCGCAAAGTCATCTACGACACTTGATATCGATGTATGGACAGAAGCCAATAAGGCGTGGGATGCATGTCTTGCAACGGGCGATAAAAACGGCTGGCGTAACGCACAGATCTCTGTGCTTGCACCAACCGGAACAATTGGTTTGATGATGGATTGCGATACCACTGGTATCGAACCGGACTTCTCGCTAGTTAAGTTCAAGAAGCTTGTCGGTGGCGGATCTATGCAGATCGTTAACCAGACAGTTCCAGCAGCGCTTCGCAAACTCGGATACACAGAAGAGACAGTCGAAGCAATTATCGAATTCATTTCAGCAAACGGACACGTAATTGATGCACCAGGACTAAAGCCTGAGCATTACGACGTATTCGATTGTGCATTAGGTGCTCGTTCAATTGCGCCAATGGGCCACGTCCGCATGATGGCTGCATGTCAACCATTCCTTTCCGGTGCGATCTCAAAGACAGTTAATCTGCCTGCGGATGCAACAGTGGAAGATGTGGAAGAGGTTTACTACGAAAGTTGGAAGCTCGGCATTAAGGCGCTCGCTGTTTATCGCGATAACTGCAAGGTCGGACAACCACTTTCAGATGGCAAGGCGGCCAAGACAGATGCAGTAATTGAAGCTGGAATTCCAACGCCGATTCGCAAGCGTCTACCTAAGTCACGTCCATCAACAACAACATCATTCTCTGTCGGAGGCGCTGAGGGTTACATGACTTCAGGTGCTTATGCCGATGGCGCTCTTGGTGAAGTATTCCTAAAGCTCGGTAAGCAAGGTTCAACCTTGGCCGGTGTGATGGATGCATTCTCTATCGCGGTTTCAATCGGACTTCAGTACGGAGTTCCACTAGAAACATTCGTTGAGAAGTTCACAAACTTACGTTTTGAGCCAGCAGGCATGACAGATGATGTTGATATTCGCATGGCACAGTCCATGATGGATTACATCTTCCGTCGCTTAGCACTTGACTACTTACCAATGGAAACACGTTCAGCGATGGGTCTTTACACATCAGCAGAGCGTGCAGCAGCGCTAGACAATGGCGGAGAGTACTTGCCAATTGTGAGTGCTGATATCCCAAAAGTAAGTGCGCCTGTGGTGGTAGCTGCGCCTGCAAAGGTTGAAGCGGTAGCTGCTCCACAGATTGGTTCATCAACAGAACTTCTTGAGGCAATTTCAGGAATCAAATCTGATGCACCACTATGTATGACATGCGGCGTCAAGATGCGTATGTCAGGTGCATGTTTTGTTTGCGAAGGTTGTGGAAACACAAGCGGTTGCAGTTAATTCTTATCTAACCCCGTTAAAACCCCGTCGCAGAAATTGCGGCGGGGTTTTTACTTTGAACCGTTCAATAAAGATAGACTTCAACTTGATATTAAGAGAAATAATTTGATCAAGTAGGAGTTTTTCTGTGCCACAAGCTCTGCCTAAAGAATTAGTGAGACGCCTAGTTCTTGTAAATGCGATGGTCTCTTTCTTGATGGGCTCGCTAGCATTTTCGATTCAATTAATAAAGCGCGATTTCGAACTCAGCCGCGTGGTGGCTAGTTATCACAACATAGGTTGGGCAAGTGCACTGGTATTTATCTCTATGGCCTTGTTGGGCCACGGTCACCGTCGTCCGGCTCACGAAACTATGCGCATCGGTTGGTTAGCGCTGGTGGTTGGCTCATTGGCATATTGCTTTAGCCCGAACGTTTATTTTTCAGTTCCGGCGATTGCTTTAGCCGCATCTGGTTCGGTTATTTGTGGAAACACAGGCCTTGCAATATTGGGTTCGCACTCCAAAACAGCGTTAAAGAATATGTTTAGGTCAACTGGAATTGGTTTATTTGTTGGCTCAGTTTCGCCGACCGTAATTGGAATAACTACTCAAGTGGAGATTCCTTGGCGTTGGACAGTCGGAGCAACCGCTGTATTGATTGGAACGGCAGCCTATTTTGTTATTCCTGAATTGGATGCTCGACCTGAACCAATGGGCGAAGATCATAAAATAATCTGGAATAAATCTATTTTTGTAATTGTATTTTTTGCATTTTTGGTAATCACGATGGAAGTTTCACTCTCTGCTTGGGCGGTTGATCTATTAAATGAACGTGGTGCGCAAGTTAAAACTTCGGTACTAGTTGCCACTATTGCGCCCTACTTCTTGGCCTTGGTTCGAATCTACCTTTCAACGAAAGATGAATTCCGTTTAAATCGAATTTGGACTTTTTCAGTTATCTCAATAGTTCTTGGTGTCACTCTAATTATCTTTTCAAATTCAGTAACGTTGACGCTAGTAGGCTTGATCATTGCTGCCGCAGGAATAGGACCATGTGGCTCAATCGCAGTCAGTAACGCCAGTGCTAGCGATCAAGGTACCGATCGTGGCACTGCCGCTTTTGTAATTGGTATGGGGCTTTCAGCGGGCGCATCCCCTTGGGTCATGGGTTTTGTCAGCGAGAACTTCGGATTTGAGGCCGCTTACGGAGTAATTTTGATCGCTTTAATTCCTGCAACTTATCTTTTTGTAAAGTTAAATTATTTAGGAACGCGCAAACCCTGAACCCCGCCATCAACAGCAATTGAAGAACCAGTTGTAGAAGCTTGATGTGGATTAGCTAAATAAACGATGGTGTTAGCGACTTCAACTGGTGAAACTAATCGGCCAATTGGTTGACGCGCTTTGAGAGCGGCATACTCTTTAACTGGATCATCAGCTTTAGAGAGCAGATTCTTAATCCATGGAGTCTCTGTAGTTCCAGGATTGACGCAGTTAACGCGAACGTTATCCTTTAAACCATCGGCTGCCATCGCCAATGTAAGGGCATAAATGGCTCCCTTACTTGCTGAATAAACGGCGCGATTAGGTATCCCGGCAGTAGCCGCTAATGAACAAGTATTTACAATTGCCGCGCATTCACTTGCGCGCAACATCGGCATTGCCGCGGCCGACATACGTCCCATGCCAACGACATTTATATTTAAAACCCGTAACCATTCTTCATCGGTTGCTTGTTCAACAGTTCCGATAGAGCCAATTCCAGCATTATTAATTAAAATATCTAACTTCGAACTTTCTTTAGAAAACTCTGCAAACGCGCTTTTTACACTCTCTGAATTTCCGACGTCACATGAAATCCAAGTTGCCACATCGGCCATTTCGCCTTGATTGATATCAAAGCCAAATACCTGTGCACCTTGGCGACTTAAATTGCGGGCAACTTCTAAACCAATGCCAGAGCCAGCGCCCGTGATAATTGCAGTTAAGCCTTGAAAGTCTTTACTCACTTAGTTGCCCATCTTGTAAGCAATAACTTTATTTGTGATAACGCCGATGCCTTCAATACCAGTGCGCATAACTTGTCCATCGCGCAGGTAGATAGGTGGCTTAAAGCCAAGTCCGACACCAAATGGAGTTCCGGTATTGATGATGTCACCAGGGCAGAGCTCCATAAATTGGCTGATGTACCAAACAATATGGTTGATACCGAAGAGCAAGTCATTGGTATTCGAGTCTTGCTTTATTACGCCATCTACTTCACACCAGAGGCGCAAGTTATGGGCATCTATTGAATCTTCACTGACGATCACGGGACCGACTGGATTAAAAGTTGGGAAAGATTTTCCTTTAACCCATTGTCCAGCACGTTCCATCTGCCAATAGCGCTCTGATACATCTTGCGAAATTGTGTAACCTAGAATGTGAGACGCAGATTGCTCTGGAGAATCTAAGTAAAGAGCGCGTTTACCAATAACAATTGCCAGCTCAACTTCGTAATCAGTTGCCGTGCTATTTGGTGGAATGACAACATCATCATTTGGTCCAGTTATGCAATCAGGTGATTTCATAAAGATAACTGGTTCAGGGGGAGTATCGGCACCTGATTCTTTAATGTGCAAAAGATAGTTAAGGCCAACACAAATTATTTTTGTCGGCTTATCAATTACCGCGCCGTATCTCTGACCGGCCAGAGGTGTGCGTTCAAGATTTGTGAGATCAGCGGCAGCAACTTTTTGGTAGGCGTCATTTTCTAATGAATCGCGATCCCAATCTTTGATTAGTGAATCAACAAAGATAACTTCGTTGCCTTCAATAACTGCTGGGCGTTCAGCGCCTAGCGCGCCAATGCGAGCGATCTTCATTACTTGCCTCCAGAGATTGATCCCAACCCAGCATGGGTTGGGAGTAAACGGACGTGCTTTGGTGCTAATTCTTGTGGTGAATTTACACCGAGTAACTTCATATTTCGAACCATCTCACTATGCAAAATAGTTAGCGCCGCCGCTAATCTTTTTTGCGAGTTGGAATTGATGGCAGTTCAAACTTTAGGAGTGGTGCTAACTTGCTGATCTTGGGAAATTGCCGCTTATTGTTCTTGCTAGACAATTGCATTCCCTTCGCTCCGAAGACCACAATTTATATCTTTTGCTCACCGATAGCCATTAGCAGGCGACTAGAGTTCGACTATGAGCGATATGTCAGCAAAGGTGCGTAAAGCGCTAGATGCTGCAGTCTCGGCAATTGGAGGAGCGCCACGTGAGGGCCAGATCGAGATGGCTGAGGCGGTCGCCAACGCCCTCACTGATCGCCATCATTTAATGGTCCAAGCAGGTACGGGCACTGGAAAGTCTTTGGCTTACCTGGTTCCAGCCTTGGTACATGGTCGAAAAGTTTTGATTGCAACTGCAACTTTGGCCCTGCAACGCCAACTTGTTGAACGCGATCTACCGGCTGTTGTTCCAGCGCTAGAAAAAGAGTTGGGCCGCGAAATAACTTATGGAATTTATAAAGGTGTAGGAAATTATATTTGCCTGCAGAAAATGAATTCTGATGAACCAGATCCCGATGGCGAAGTTTTACTTGAAGTTAGTTATCTTGAGAAAGATGCAAAGCGTTTACATGCTTGGGCTAAGACTCCGGGAGTATCTGGTGATCGCGATGACGCC
>JBBQEE010000017.1:0-11983 GCA_038320375.1 Candidatus Nanopelagicales bacterium | reverse complement strand
ATGCTGTTGTTGCAGTTCGTGAATTAAATATTGAAGGTAACCCAAGTCGTAACTGGATTAACGATCATTTGGTTTACACACACGGTTTTGGGTTCGTTTCAGCATTTAGCAATACGGTAGATGCTGATGGCAAGCCAACTTTCTTAGTTGGAGATTTGCCACCAACTGGTGGACTTGGAAAATTCCAACCACGGATTTACTTTGGTGAGAACGTTCCTAATTACTCAATCATTGGTGGACCAAAGACCGACACACCTGTTGAATTTGATTATCCAGATGATGCTTCAGAAAACGGTCAGAAGAACTACACCTACACAGGTCAAGGTGGAGTTCCAATGGGCGGACTCTTTAAAAAGTTACTTTTTGCAATTCAATATCAAGAACAACGCATCGTGCTTTCAAGCTTGATCAACTCTGAATCAAAGATTCTGTACAACCGTTCACCTCGTGAGCGCGTTGCTAAAGTTGCACCTTGGTTAACTCTTGATGGAGATCCATACCCAACAATTGTGGATGGAAAAGTTAAGTGGATCATTGATGGTTACACCACCAGCAGTGGGTATCCATATTCACAAACTACTTCACTCGGTGCCGCAACGGCGGATGCGTTGACTGTTAATTCAGGTTCAATCACCGCACAGGCAAATCGCAACATTAACTACATTCGTAACTCTGTAAAAGCAACAGTTGATGCTTATGACGGAACAGTTGTTCTTTATCAATGGGATGAAAAAGATCCAGTTCTAAAGACTTGGATGAAGGCATTCCCAAATACTGTTACGCCAAAGAGCAAAATGCCAGCTCAATTGTTAGAGCATATTCGTTATCCAGAAGATATCTTCCGCGTTCAACGTGATGTATTAAGTTCTTATCACGTACAAACTGCCTCAGCGTTCTACGGTGGCCAAGACTTTTGGCGCGTGCCGCGTGATCCATCAACATTTGGTGCCAATGCCGGAGCACAACCTCCGTACTACATGACGCTAGAAATTCCTGGATCAAATAAGCCAACCTTCGCGTTGACAACTCCATTCGTGCCACGTGGTGGTCGCGAAAACTTATCTGCATTTGCAGTTGTTGATTCCAACAACGGGCCAAATTACGGAAAGATTACAGTTCTTCAGTTGCCACGTAGTACCAACATCGCAGGACCATCACAGGTAGCTTCAAACTTTGAAGCCAAACCTGAAGTAGCGAATTCACTTTCACTTCTTCGTCAAGGTGGTTCAGATGTTGTACTCGGAAACTTGTTAACACTGCCTGTTGGTGGAGGACTGCTTTATGTACAACCAGTTTATGTTCGAGCAACTTCGAACTCTTCAGCGTATCCATTGCTACAGAAAGTTCTCGTTTCATTCGGTGATGTAATTGGTTTTGATAACTCACTCAAAGGTGCACTTGATCAAGTATTCGGTGGAAACTCTGGAACATCTTCATCGGGCTCACCGGTTACCGATACAACTGATAACGCATCTGCAGATCTGAAAACAGCGCTGAAGAATGCCCAACAAGCAATTGCAGATGGTAATTCTGCGCTAGCTAAGAATGACTTTACTGCTTACGGGCGTGCACAAGATCGTTTGAAGGCGGCGTTAGCTGCAGCAGTTGCTGCCGAAGCCCGCAAGTAATTCTTCGAAGGAGATTCGCTGATTTGGCGAATATCTAACGAACCTTTAGACTCACACTGCCGACGCGGGGTGGAGCAGCTCGGTAGCTCGCTGGGCTCATAACCCAGAGGTCGTAGGTTCAAATCCTGCCCCCGCTACTAGTAACGAAGATAACGACCTAACAGATCTGTGGATCTCTTAGGTCGCTTTCTTTTTTTCAGCTCTACACTTCCATAAATAGCACTCCAGAGCGGTTAACTTAAGGAGAATGAATATGAGTGATCAGAACAGTTCAGCAAGTGAGAGTTCAGCGAATAAGGGTGTGAATAACTCAGCCAACCAAGTTCAAACTTTTATCAAAGTTGTCCATGAGAATAGAGATCGCTCGACAGTCTTCTGGCGTGGAATTTTAGTCGCACCAGTATTTATTTTTATGATGGCATTTTCACAATCATCGTTCGGTGAGAGTTCCAGCATGGGAGCAGCCGGAGTAGTTGCCTTGCCAGCCTTTTTGGCCCTTGTTTTCCGTGGGGTTTATCCAAGTTATGTTCTGACCTTTAATCATGCAATAACTGAGTTAAGTACTCGAGTATTTTCATATCTATTTTTATTAAATGATGAATATCCATCTATCGAGCGCAACCCCAATATTGCGGTTACATTTCCTGATATCGAAGGTGGAGCAAAACTAAGTCGTGGCCTACCAATCGTTAAATGGTTTCTAGCAATACCGCTCTACATCGTTGGCTTCTTGTACATGGTGCTCGCCTTCGCAGTATCAATCGTGGCTTGGGTGCAGACCTCTTTCACCGGAACCTATCCAGCATGGGCTGGCGATATAGTTTATGGAACTATTAATTTCTGGAATCGCGTAATTGGATATATGTTGATTCTTGTGAGTGATGAGTATCCATCCTTCAACTTAAAGTAATTTGGATATTATCTAATTGTTAATGAATTAGCCACGACAAATAAAGAACTAACGGCCATCGCACCCGCCGCATAGATTGGTGACATCAACCCGAGAGCTGCAATCGGAATACCAATTACGTTATAAGCAAATGCCCATCCAAGATTCGTTTTGATTGTTCGCAAAGTTCTCTTTGAGAGCGAAAGTGCATCTACAACGCTCATCAATTCTGGGCGCATTAAGGTGATATCTGCCGATGAAATAGCAGTATCAGTTCCTGTTCCCATAGCCATGCTGAGATCTGCGGCGGCTAGAGCGGCCGCATCGTTAATCCCGTCACCAATCATTAAAACGGTATGACCGGCTGTTTTTAATGAATTAATTTGGGTTAATTTCTCTTCTGGAAGTGCGCGCGCCATTACATTCCCGGCATCGATTCCGACAATCCGAGCCGTAGCGTTCGCACTTTGTTCATTATCGCCAGTGATTAACCAAGGAGTAATTCCACGATCTTTTAGCGCAGTGATTGTTTTTGCTGCATCAACCTTCAGTTGATCACCAATCTCGAATACCGCAATTGCAACACCATCCCACGCAAGGACCGAGACGCTATGTCCATTTTCTTCTGCTTGGGTTATCGCTTCAGTAATCTGCGAATCAAAAGTTGTGGCGCTATGGGCTATAGCCCGAGGAGTTCCAATCAAAACTACTGGGGATATTTTGCCTAACAAGACCTTTCCTGCGACTCCTGAACCTGGTGTTTGTGTGAACTCAACAACTTCACGGTTGGTTCCACCATGAGAAAGTGCATAGGAGGCGATGGCTTGCGCTGTTGGATGGTCGTTCGCGAGTTCTAAAGAAAGTGCAGTTGAAAGAATTGTTTTTTCATTTAAAAATTCGCTATAAGTGGCGCCTAAAACTTTATGCGCACTCGTCGGAATAGTTGCTTGATGAGTTTTCATAACACCTGTCGTCAGAGTTCCAGTTTTATCCAGAACAATTACATCAATTTTGCGAGCTAGCTCAAGTACTCGCGGTTGGCGAAGCACTATTCCACGCGCAGCGCCGCGACCTGAAGCAACTAAAAGTGCAACCGGCGTTGCTAATCCGAGCGCACAAGGGCAGGCAATTACGAGAACTGTGATTGCGATTTGGATGGATTGTGAAATGCTAGATCCCGTACCGCTATTACCAAGGTAGTACCAAGCAAAAAATGTGCCAATTGCGATAAGCGTGACGATAGGAACAAATATCGCAGAGATGCGATCTGCCAATTTCTGAATCGGCGCCTTATTTCCTTGGGCCTGCACCACCATGGACGTTATTCGCGCTAGTTCAGTATCACTACCAACACGAGTAGCTCGAACAATTATTCGCCCATTGTTATTGAGTGCAGCGCCGATTACTTTTGAACCGGGAGTCACTTCAATTGGAACAGATTCACCCGTCATCATTGAATTATTTACACTTGAATTTCCAGAAATAACGAGACCATCTGTAGCGATGCGTGCCCCTGGTTTCACAACAAATTCATCACCAATTGCCAGTTCTGTGATTGGAATGATTACTTCTAGCCCATTGCGCAGGACGGTAACTTCTTTCGCTCCGAGAGCAAGCAGCGTTGAAAGAGCGCTACTTGCGCGACGCTTGGCGCGTGATTCTAAATGTCGACCCAGAATTACGAACAGTAAAACTCCCGCTGCGACTTCGGTATAAACATCACCTTCGCCTGTGGCATTGGCGTAAATAGACCAACCAAATGCACTGAAAGATCCCAGTGAAATTAATGAATCCATCGTTGGGTGCATGATGTTACGTATAGCAGCGCGATGAATAGGAAGGGCAACAATTAAAATAAGGGGCGTAGTTAATCCAATAGCAAGCCATGCCGTCGGAGAGTAAAGAGGGGCAAGAATGCTTAATGAATCCAATAATGCGAGAATTTGTTTATCTATTTCGGCATGCCATTGATGAACCATTGAGACTGCAATGGTCGGTACAGCGAAGAGTAAGGCGAAAAATAGTGCGACACCGGATTTCTTGCTGTGTAGCGCTGGGGTAGATCCTGACTCGATTAGTTCAGCCCCATAACCCAAATTTTTTATCTTCTTTATAATTTCCGATGTCTTAACTTCAACAGGCGCAAGAATATGTACCGTCTCGGTTGCGAAATTAACGCTGGCGCTGACTCCGCTAATTGAGTTAAGTCCTTTTTCGACGGTATTAACACAAGATGAGCAGGTCATTCCTGAGACAGTGAAGGTGCGAGGAGCGAGCGAAGTTTTACTGAGATCTATTGGTTTACCTGATTTTTCGACCGAATCTTTGCTATTTGAAGCATCTTGAATCGGAGGGGCCATGCCTATTTTTATATCTTCAGTTGCCATTTAATTTATCAACAATCTTCTTATGTAGCGCCGAGTTACTAGAAATCGCACTTCCACCCAGGCTTCCACCTGTGCCCTTTATATTTGTAAATTTGCCGCCAGCCTCGCGCACAATTACATCGAGCGCTGCCATATCCCAGATTGCAAGAGATGGTTCTATCGCTGAATCAACTGCGCCCTCAGCAACCAACATATGTGACCAAAAATCACCGATCCCGCGCGTGCGCCATGCAGATGCGAGAAGTTCTTGGAACGGTGCTAACCGTTCACCCCAGCCGATGAAATCTGAATATGAGACTGAAGCATCTTTTATTTCGCTGACCTTTGAGACTGAAATCTTTTGCGCACTTGCCCCATTAACGCTTACAAATGCACCTTCACCTTCGCTGGCAAACCAGCGGCGAAATAGTGCAGGGGCGCTAACGACACCAACAACAACCACTTCACTGCCATCGCTTTGCTTCTCCATTAAACCGATTAGTGTTGCCCAAGTTGGCACACCACGGAGAAAATTCTTGGTTCCATCAATCGGATCAATTACCCAATAGCGTTTAGAACCTTCTGCGTTACTTCCAAATTCTTCACCCAAAATTCCATCTTCTGGTCTGTGTTTTGCTAAAAGATTTCGGATTACATCTTCGGCAGCCTTATCAGCGTCTGTCACAGGTGAATTATCTGGTTTTGTAGTGATAACTAAATCAAGTGATTGATAACGAGCTAAGGTAATTTCGTCAGCCGCATCAGCGAGCAGCATCGCTAGCTTTAAATCTTCACTACGCGATTTAGACATATCTCTAGTCTATCTCGGTTGGGTTTGAATCCTTAAGTTCCAATAGTGAGCGCAAACTCGCTACACGCGCCGCCCGTTCGTTATTAGTCACGCCACTTGGCGCCATCCATTCATTAAGGCGGCATCCAACTTCATGGTGTGAGCAGTTAGACATACAACTCTGAGTTATTTCATAGAGGTCGCTGAATGCGGCAATAATTCGGTTTGATTCTAAATGCGCTAACCCAAATGCTCTGATGCCAGGGGTATCAATAATCCAACCATCTTTTGGCGATAAATCAGGTGCTAGCGGGAGCGCTACAGCGCTCGATGATGTGTGTCGACCACGACCGGTTACATCATTTACATCACCGGTAACACGGTGTGCATGTGGAACTAGCGCGTTGATAAGGGTTGATTTTCCAACACCTGAGTGACCAACTAGCACTGATGTTTTTCCATTGAGCATTGTAAATAAATTCTCTAAATCTTTTTCACGAGAATCAGATTTAATCGCAGCAGTTGCAATTTCTACACCTAAGGCTTTGTACTCATTTAGGAAATCTGGAATCGGCGCTACATCCGTCTTTGTGACCAGCAAAATAGGTTTGATATTTTCATGGAATGCACAAACTAAGAACCGATCAATTAGACCCCTGCGTGGCTCTGGATTTGCCGCAGCAACAACAATCACAAGTTGATCAATATTTGCAACGATTGTTCTTTCAACTTTTGCTGCATCATCAACAGTACGACTCAAACTATTTCTTCGTAGTGCAATCGAAACTATTCGTGCCAAACTTCCTTCGGTTCCTGAAACATCACCGACTAGATTTGCTAAATCGCCAACTACAACAGACTTCGGTCCCATTTCACGTGCTTTCATCGCGGTCACAATTACGCCAGCATCTGTAATACAGGTAGTTCGCCCACGATCAACTGTTGTTACTAGCGCTTGAATCGCATCTGCATGTGCGGGACGATCTTTACTTCGCGGACGAGTTCGAGGTGCTGGGCGAACCCGGGCATCAGACTCGTCAAATTCGCGTGGAGTCATGAGACCAAACTCTGCCAAAGCCCAGGGAAATCAGGCAAAGTTTTACGAGTAGTTGCAACATTTTCAATTAAAACATCAGGGACTACCAAACCAATAACTGCGCCAGCTGTTGCTAATCGGTGATCCTCATAAGTGTGAAAAGTTCCGCCGTGTAGTCCATTTCCAAATGAACCTGCTGGGATTATTTTTAACGAAGTCTCTTCTTCAACCACATTTCCACCGAGTCCGTTAATTTCCTTAGTTAATGCGGCTAGGCGATCTGTTTCGTGTAAACGTAAATGCCCAATTCCACGTAGATGAGATGGTGAATCAGCAAGAGTGGCAAGTGCTGCGATCGCAGGAGTTAACTCACCAACATCATGTAAATCAATATCAATTCCATGAATACTTTCTCCACCAGTAATAGTTAAGCCATCAGCGCCACTAGAAACTTGCGCACCCATTGCCGAGAGAATTTCACGAAGTTGATCGCCGGGTTGTGTCGTCGAATTTGGCCAATCCGCAATTGTGATTGAACCACCACAGACCATGGCAATTGATAAGAAGGGTGCCGCGTTAGATAAGTCAGGCTCAATTACGAAGCTCTGGCCGGTTAAAGATCCGGCTGCAACGGTCCAAATATTTTTTGCTTTATCAACGCTGACATGTGCGCCAAAGTCCCGCAACATCTGCACAGTCATATCAATGTGTGGCATTGATGGAAGTGAGCCACCATTATGGGTTGCAACGATTCCATTTGTGGTGCTGGGAGCAATTAATAAAAGCGCAGAAAGAAATTGACTGGAAGCGCTAGCGTCAATATCTAGCGATCCACCAGCAATTGCACCTTGACCTTTTACTATTAATGGCAAGCTGTAGCGATCTTCATGATCGATTTGAATTCCTAGATCCTCAAGAGCAGAAATAACTGGCGCTAGTGGTCGTTCATAAGATCGTGGATCTCCATCAAATGAAATATCGCCTTGTGCAAGCGCGGCCAGAGGCGGAAGAAATCTCATAACGGTTCCGGCATTTCCAACATCTACCTTTGCAGGTCCACGTAATGGAGCGGGAGTTATTTCCCAAGCGAGATCACCATTTATTTCTAACTCTTTTATTCCGACTCCTAAGGCCCGTAAACCAGCGACCATTAATTCAGTGTCACGCGAGATGAGCGGCCGTGAAAGCACTGAAGGAGTTTTTGCTTGGGCAGCCAAAATAAGTGCGCGGTTAGTTACCGATTTTGAACCCGGAATCACAACTCGCGCACTGACTTCGTTTCGTCCACGAAATGGAGCGGGCCAGAGCATGTGCGGCAGTCTACTCTCTACCTATGTGCGGTCGTTATGCCCAAGCGCAAGGGATGGACGAGATCGTTGAAAGATTTGATCTCGACTCTTCACTTGTTGACTCGTCACTTCCACTGAACTGGAATATTGCCCCAACGAATGAAATTTATATTATTCGAGATCTCCAAAACCAAAGAGTTCTAGATTCCGCATCTTGGGGAATCATTGCCCCTTGGCATAAAACATTTTCCGAAGCAAGAGCTTCGCAATCTCATGCAATAAATGCTCGCAGCGAATCGATACATGAGAAGCCAACTTTCCGCCAAGCATTTCGAACAACGCGATGTTTGATTCCAGCGACTGGTTATTACGAATGGGCAACATCACTTGGTGAGTACCCACCAAAACAACCCTTCTATATTTCATCAAGTCAAGAAAATACTTCACTATCGATCGCAGGAATATGGAGTTCTTGGAAAAATGAGAATGGATTAGAAATTCAAAGTGCGGCAATTATTACCCAAGAAGCGGTTGGTAAGTTGGCGACAATTCACAGTCGGATGCCAGTGTTTATGCAACGTGAACGTTGGGATTTGTGGCTCGATCCAAAAAATCGTGAAATTGAAAATCTAGTTGAATTAATGCGCTCAAATGATCCAGCCGTCGGCTTGGTAACGCGTCCGGTATCTCCCCGAGTGAATTTAGTTGCGAATAACAGCTCCGAATTAATTGCAGAAGTGGATCTTGGGCAAGGGCAGACCCTCTTTTAATTGGCACATTCTCAGTTAGTTGGGATATGGTGCAGGAGATGGCATCGAAAGATTTAGTCCTAGAGAGCGCCGAAGACCGCAACCTTCGGTTCGAACGTGATGCCTTGGTATTTATGGATCCGTTATACGCGGCAGCACTTCGATACACCAAGAATCCTGAAGATGCGCGTGACTTAGTTCAAGATACTTACCTAAAAGCATTTAACTCCTTCCATCAATTTGAAGAAGGTACAAATTTACGTGCGTGGTTATATCGCGTGCTAACTACAACTTTCATTAATTCGTATCGCAAAAATCAACGTCGCCCGCAACTTGCTGCTGGCGAACTTGAGGATTGGCAGATTGCGGCGGCGCAAACTCACACCAGCGACCTTGGAAAATCAGCAGAAACTGAAGCGCTCGAAAATCTTCCGGATAGCGATATTAAACGTGCTCTTCATGAAATTCCAGAAGAATTTCGCATGGCTGTTTATTTAGCTGATGTTGAAGGTTTTTCATATAAGGAAATTGCGGAGATAGTTAATGTGCCAGCCGGAACAGTTATGTCTCGCTTACACCGTGGGCGCAAACTCTTACGCGAAAAGTTAACTGATTATGCAAAGGAACTTGGTTACTCAACCGAACCGAAGAAGGGGGAGAAGCCATGAGTTACATTGAAGAGATTCCGTGTATTGAAGTTCTCTCTGCCGTAGTTTTCATTGTTGAGGGTGTTAAAGAAGATACTCGCAACCCAGCAGCGATTGAGTCACATCTGAATTCTTGTCCAAATTGCCGTGCCGAAGTCGAGCACGAGCAGGCGATGCATATTTTGATGCAGGATGTATTACGCCGATCATGTGATGAGAAGGCACCCGATGATTTACATAGAAGTATTCATGAGGAGTTGTTGCGCCAAGTCAGCGGGGCGGGAGTGACTGAAGTTGTTACTCAAATCAGCATGACTGAGATTTCGATCGAAATCGATGAGTTTGGAAATGTTGAACACCGCGAAATTCAGATAGAACAGACGCAAGTGCAGCGCTTTACCGACGACAAAGAGTAAGTTTTAACTCATGCAATCTGCAGATGAGATCCTGGGAGCGGTAGGCTTCTCTGTCATGACCGTTCGCCCTGGTGATACTTGTCTAGCGATGGGAATTTCAGACTTACCAATTTTGGCTCCCGCACACTTACTTAGCGTGATGGAAAGTTCTTGTGTTGCTGCTCTCGCTGAGTTTCTGGAGACTGGCGAAACGACAATCGTCAATAAGTTTGAAGTATCAATAATTAACTCTGTTGCCATGGGCGCTGAAATTCGCGCAACTGCTCGTTGTACCGAGATTGATAATAAATCTATGTTCTTTGAATGCGATGTTTATGAAGGCGAAAAACATATCGCTTTTGCACTTATAGAAAGAACGGCGGTCGAGCGAGTATCTTTCCTCGCGCGCACCGCCGCTCAATCACTAATTAATCTCTCTGAAAAAAGTAATTAAAGAATTACGCTTTTTTAGTGGCCCAGAAGATTTCTGCAATTTCATCGATCTTTGCAATCAATGTATCTGCAACTGCAACATCTTGGCTTCCCTTTGTACCAGCTGCACCGGCAAGCTTTGTTGCTTCATTAAATAGTGAGTGCAGTTGTGGGTATGCCTCAAAGTGAGGTGCCTTGAAATAATCTGTCCAAAGAACCCATAAGTGCTCTTTAACTTGATGTGAGCGTTCTTCTTTAATTGCAACTGAACGCGAGCGGAAATCAGCATCAGGGTTAGCTGCATATTTTTCCATGCAGGCCTTAACTGAAAGCGCTTCGATCTTTGCTTGTGCTGGATCATAAACACCACATGGAAGATCGCAGTGTGCGTGAACCGTTACCTTGGGGGTAAATAAATTTTTCATTTTCTCTCCTTCATTGCAAACTATGTTTAAAGAAAACCTTGTATGTGTGAGACTACTCTTCATGAGCGGCTTTGGCACTTCGGGGGTTCCCAGTCTTGGTTTTGGCAGGGTAATCGTTGAAGGCACTTCGATGCAGCCCACTTACAATCCACTTGATTGGTTACTTGTTCACTACGGGTTTCTTGGTCGAAAGAAGCTTTTTCTTAAACCGGGAAGCATCGTTGTTATTGAACGGGAAAAACAACCTGGTATCTTTTATATAAAACGTATCTCAGAAATTGCTGTGAATACTAAACGTGAGAAAACTTATTACTTACGCAGCGATAACGAATCCGGAACTGATTCTCGCACTTGGGGCTTTTTAGCCGAAGATGAAATCCGCGGCCGCGTTATTGCAAGAATAAAAAATTCAAGCAAGCCATTTCTTTAGTAAATTTTTCATCAAGATAGATGACTTAATGACTCAAGGGCTTAATAGCTCTCCAGACTAAATCTTAACAATTAATAAACTATCGATTAAATTACTAACCGTTTGATCTCAAGTTAACGAGTAAATGACTCGTACATCAACGCTTTTGCTTCTTCTTCATGTAAGTGGTGGCTACCAGTTGCAGGAGATGCTGATGCGTGACGGGAAATACGTCGAAGCACACGGCCATCAACGGCAGTTCCACCGATTACTTCAGTTGTACTGAGAGCAACGTGTGGCCATGCACCTTGGTTTGCAGGTTCATCCTGTACCCAGAGCAAATTAGCCTTTGGATGCTTCTTTGCTTCCACTTCCATTTGTGCAACAGGTAGAGGATATAAACGCTCGACTCTAACAATTGCAGTTTCGTTATCATTTAGACGTGTGCGTTCAGCAACTAAGTCATGATAAATCTTTCCAGTACAGTAAATAAGTCGCGTTGCATTATTGATTGTTGGATCACCGATTACTGGCAAGAAAGTTCCAGATGTGAAATCATTAATCGATGAAGCAGCTGCACGCAGACGCAACATTGATTTCGGCGTAAAGACGATCATTGGACGTCGCTTCGGATTTTTAGCGTGGAAGCGAAGTAAATGGAAGTAAGACGCTGGAGTAGATGGCTGGGCGATCGTCATATTCTTTTCGGCAGCGAGTGCTAAGAAGCGCTCTATACGTGCAGATGAGTGATCGGGTCCTTGTCCTTCATAGCCATGAGGAAGTAGAAGTACAACGGATGATCGCTCTCCCCATTTTTGAAGTGCTGAAGAAATAAATTCATCAATAACAGTCTGCGCACCATTGGCAAAGTCACCAAACTGGCCTTCCCAAAGCACAAGTGCTTCAGGACGTGCGACTGAGTACCCGT
>JBBQEE010000016.1:0-12561 GCA_038320375.1 Candidatus Nanopelagicales bacterium | reverse complement strand
CCGCCGTATGGGTGAGATCTCTGCAGCGCCACTATTTATTGACGATTCTCCCAACCTTTCAATGATGGAAATTCGTGCGAAGGCGCGTCGATTAAAACAACGCCATGATTTAAAGTTAATTGTGATTGATTATCTGCAGTTGATGACCAGTGGAAAACGCGTAGAGAATCGTCAACAAGAAGTATCTGAGTTCTCGCGTCACTTAAAGTTAATGGCGAAAGAGTTAAATGTTCCAGTAATTGCAATCTCGCAGCTCAACCGTTCTCCAGAACAACGTTCTGATAAGAAGCCGATGCTCTCTGATCTACGTGAATCTGGTTCTATTGAACAAGATGCTGACGTTGTTATTTTGTTACACCGAGACGATATGTATGACTCGCAGAACCGTTCGGGCGAAGCAGATTTAATTGTCGCTAAGCACCGTAATGGTCAAACCAAAACAATTACCGTTGCAGCGCAACTTCACTTTGCCCGCTTTGCAGATATGGCGGCAAGTCCTGGATCAGGTCGCGACTTTACGACCGCACAGGAGCCACAAGATGGTGCCTGGAACGAGTAGTAGTTTTTAGTGTGCTGAAGTCTTGGCGCGATCAGCAATATAAATACCAACCAATACAACGGCGCCACCAAGTAGCTGAATAAATGACCAACCTTGCGATAACCAGATCCATGCGAATGCACCAGCCAGCACAGGCTCTGACATTCCGATCACGCTAGAAGTTGAAGCGCTGAGTCTGCGGATACCGTTAATAACCAATAAGTAGGGAACCAAGGTTCCGAAGACAACTATAAAAGCGAGAATCACCCAACCTGGAAGGCTGTACTGATCAAATCTTCCTTGTAAATTCATGCTGGATGTAAATACATCGAATGGATAATTCCACACCGGCAGAACGATGCACCAGAAGAGTGCGGAGAAACCAAAGCCAAAAACCGCCATCGATTGCGCATTCCGCTTCTTGCCTTGGCTCTCACTCATTAGGAAATAAGCTGCCAGCGCTAAAGCCGCGCCAAGTGCGCCGAGTACACCAATTAAATCAAAAGTTAAACCTCTCCAAGCTTTGGCAACAAGAATCAGGCCAGTTAGCGAGAGAAAAATTGCGAGCCACATCTGGTTTGCAACTGCACTTTTGCGTATAAATTTAATCCAGAGCACAATCCAAATTGGAGCGGTGAATTCAATAATTAAAGCCAAACTAAGTGGAACACCTCTAGATATACTTACGAGATAACCCAACTGCACCATCGCATATCCAAAAATTCCGTAAAACATAAGCGTGGGGATTTCTTTTTTAGTTGCAGATAGTGATTCGCGATCTTGAAAATAGGTAAAGAGAAAGAGGAGTACGAAAGCTCCAATTGAGCGAGTCTGGGCTAAACGGAAGGCAGTCATATGGTCTAAGGCCACCGTTATGACGACCCCGTTAAAAGAGAATAAGACTGCTCCTGCTAGAAGATAGAACTCACCGGAGTGCTTTTTCAGCATGGGTGGAGCCTACCCGAAACTAGAAAGCGTTTTCAGAGATCTCCATAATTGCATTATCAGTTGCCTCAACGATCTTACGATCGGCTGTGATATGAGGCAGGTAATTAGTGACAAAGAACTTTGCCGCTGCAATTTTTCCATTGTAGAAATCTTTATCTTTCATACTTGCATCAGCTAATTTGCCTGCAGCAATATCAGCGCTACGTAACAGTAGCCATGAAGTAATAATGTCGCCCACTGCCATTAAGACGCGTGATGTATTTAGGCCAACTTTATAAATTTCAATTGATGATTCTTGTGAAGCCATGGCATGTCCAACTAGAACACCAACCATTCCATTGAGATCACCGAGTGCCTTAAGCAAGGCTTGTTTTTCTTCAGCATGTAGTCCATTTGAAGTTTCGGCAAACGTTTGGATTTCTTTACCAAGTGATCCGAGTGCTTTTCCACCATCTTTTACAACTTTACGGAAGAAGAAATCAAGTCCCTGAATTGCAGTTGTTCCCTCATACAAAGTATCAATTTTTGCATCACGGACATATTGCTCTAAAGGCCAATCTTGAGTAAAGCCAGCCCCACCAAAAGTCTGAAGAGATTCAGTTCCAAGAAGTGTCCAAGATTTTTCAGAGCCATAACCCTTAACAACCGGCAACAACAAGTCATTGAGAGCTTCCATTGCTTTCTCTTTTGCTGCATCACCAGATGCCTTGGCAAGCTCAATTTCATCTTGAATTGTGGCGGTATAGAGAACTAGCGCGCGCATACCTTCAGAGTATGACTTTTGAACCATCAACGAACGGCGCACATCTGGGTGATGAATGATCGTGACGCGCGGTGATGCCTTGTCATTCATGACCTTCATATCGCCACCTTGTACACGTTGCTTGGCATATAGAAGTGCTTGTTGGTAGCCAGCAGAAAGAGTTGCAATCGCTTTAGTTCCAACCATCATTCGCGCAAACTCAATAACTTTAAACATTTGCGCGATACCTTCATGTACATCGCCTAACAAATATCCAACAGCAGGCTCTTTCTCGCCCAAATTAACTTCACAAGTAGCAGAAACATTTAAACCCATTTTATGTTCAATGCTTGTTACATAAACGCCGTTGCGCTTTCCTAATTCGCCAGTTTCGAAATCAAAGATAAATTTAGGAATTAAGAAGAGTGATAGACCTTTGGTTCCGGGACCGCCACCTTCGCGACGCGCCAAAACAAAGTGAACAATGTTGTCATAGAAATCAGCATCACCTGATGTGATGTAACGCTTGGTGCCGGTGATGTGCCAAGTTCCATCGCTTTGTTGAACGGCCTTAGTGCGACCCGCGCCAACATCAGAACCAGCATCTGGTTCCGTTAATTGCATTGTTGCGCCCCAATGTTTTTCAACCATATGTTTTGCAATTTTCTTCTGTTCTTCTGTTCCAAGAACATGTGCAACTTGAGCAAAGGCATAACCAGAGGCGTAGATATGAATCGCTGGATTAGAACCTAAAACCATTTCTGCAATTGCCCAGCGAACCGATGCTGGAACTTTTGTTCCCCCGAGTGCTACCGGTGCATCAAGACGCCACCATTCACCATCGACATAAGCCTTATAAGATTTTTTAAAACTCTCCGGCAAAGTTACATCGCCAGTTGCCTTATCGAGTTTGGCCCCAATACGATCACTGTCAACAAATGATGCAGCGAGATCATTTTCAGTTAAACGTTTCATCTCTTCCAACATGCTCATGGCGGTGTCACGATCTAGCTCACTAAAGATTGATGTACCTAGAACTTTTTCGGCCCCGAGTAAATCAAAGAGGCAGAATTCGATATCGCGTAAATTGGCGTTGTAATGGCTCATAGGTAAATAATGCTACCGACCAGTAACTTACGCAAGACCTAGGCCCGAAATTTCAGGTGAGTCAGATAGGCTCGCGCCGTGCTTTTAAGTGATCGTGACCTTCGCGCCGAAATCAAGGCTGGCCGGGTAGCCGTCGAACCATTTTCTGAGGCGATGATTCAACCTTCATCGGTGGATGTGCGCCTAGATAAATTCTTCCGCGTCTTTGAAAATCACAAGTACTCAGTCATCGATCCATCGATTGAGCAGGCAGAGCTAACTCGCGAAGTAATCGCCGAAGATGGCGAAGCCTTTATTTTGCACCCAGGCGAATTTGTTTTGGCGAGCACCTACGAAGTAATCACACTTCCAGATGACATTGCTGGTCGCCTTGAGGGAAAATCTTCACTGGGCCGCCTTGGATTGCTAACTCACTCAACTGCCGGATTTATTGACCCAGGTTTCTCTGGTCACATAACTCTGGAACTCTCAAACGTTGCCAACCTGCCAGTTAAATTATTTCCGGGGATGAAGATCGGTCAACTCTGTTTGATCAAGCTCTCTTCTCCAGCTGAGCATCCATACGGCAGCGAGAAGTACGGTTCACGATACCAAGGTCAGCGCGGCCCAACGGCTAGCCGATCATTTATGAATTTCCACCAGAGTAAAATTAATTAACTCGTAAAGGAATACAACCTTTACGTAAGGGGTTGAAGTAAATATGGAAATAATCATCGCGCTCGCCGTAGTCGGACTACTTGTTCTATTTTTTGTTGCCCAATACAACCGTTTGATCCGCTTAAATATCAGCGTTGACGAATCATTCGCTCAGATTGAAGTTCAATTAAAGCGCCGCTCAGATCTGATCCCCAATTTAGTGGAGACGGTAAAAGGCTATGCCCAGCATGAGCAAGGAACTTTTGATGCAGTCGTAACTGCGCGCGCAAAAGCAACATCTGCAACCGGAATCGCAGATGTCTCGGCAGCCGATGGGATGCTTACACAAGCACTCCGTGGGTTATTGGCGGTGGCAGAGGCCTACCCAGATCTAAAAGCATCATCAAACTTTCTCTCACTGCAAGAAGAACTTTCTACAACCGAGAACAAGGTGGCATTTGCGCGCCAGTTCTATAACGATAATGTGCGAAATTTAAATACTGCAGTTAAAACTATTCCAACAAGTTTCTTTTCTGGATTTGCAAAAGTAACAGAGCGCGAATTCTATGAAGTTGATGATCCACAAGCGCGCAACGTCCCAAAAGTAACATTCTAAATATTTATGGCGAGAAATGATTTCCGAGCATTAGAGAGCGCTAATAAGGGTAAAACTTATTTTCTCCTTGGCTCAATGGGATTACTTACCGGACTAGTTGCATATGCAGCGCTAACTTATTTTGGCGCTGGCACTTCAACTTTCATGGTTCCGCTAGCAGTTGGAATTGCACTGATAGGAGTCTGGGGTTCGTATTACGGATCAGACACTCTGGTTTTAAAAATGACTGGTGCTAAAGTAATTGCGCGCGAAGATAATCCTGAACTCTTTAATGTAATTGAAGAAGTAGTGATTGCTAGCGGATTACCAATGCCAAAGGTTGCGATCGTCGTTGATACCGCCCCAAATGCTTTTGCTACAGGTCGCGATCCAGATCACGCACTAATTGCATTTACTACTCGCATCTTAGAAGTTATGGATAGAGATGAACTTCAAGGTGTTATCGCGCACGAGATGGCGCATGTTGCCAACCGTGACACTTTGGTATCAGCAGTTGCTGCAACCACTGCAGGTGCAATTGCGATACTCAGTGACTTTCTGACTCGCATGTTGTGGTTTGGTGGTGGTCGCCGTGATCGAGATAGTAATGGCAATCCGATCATGTTGGTCGTTTCATTATTTGTTTTGATTCTCGCGCCTATCGCCGCCACTTTATTAAAGAGTGCAATTTCTCGTCGCCGTGAATCGCTTGCGGATGCAACAGCAGTTTCGTTTACAAGAAATCCAGCGGGCTTGCGTAAAGCGTTAGAAGTTTTAGCTGCAGATTCGACAGTAGTTCAACAAAAATCTAATGCAGTTGCGCATATCTGGATTGAATCGCCATTAGATGGAAAAACTGTGTCAAAGTTGTTTTCAACGCATCCACCAATCCAAGAACGAATTGAAACTTTACGTGCGATGGAGAGTTTGAATTAGTAGCGCTTAAAAAAATTCTAATCTGCAAGTGGAAAGAAAAGTGTAAAAGCTGCGCCTTTACCCAACTCTGATTCAACACTGACGTGGCCGGCATGAGCGCGCATGACGGAATCAACAATTGACAAACCAAGTCCAGCTCCTTCACCTTCGGTTCGGGAACGCGATGAATCTGCACGATAGAAACGTTCAAATATCTTGGCTTGATCTGCTTGTGATAATCCAGGTCCGTTATCGGCTATGCGTACGCGAACTCCGCTTTCACTTTGATTAACCGAGACATCGATTTTTGTACCGGCAGGAGTATGAGTACGCGCGTTGGCAAGTAAATTTGCAACGACTTGATGAATGCGCAAGGTGTCACCAAGTGCATAGATATCTTCTACTGGTTTATCAAAACTAACTTCATGGCTAGGTCCGGCCGCTCGCGCAGATTCAACTGCCTCCAAAACCAACTGTGAAATATTTACTGGCTCAGACTTCATTTCTCGAGATTGATCAAGTCGAGCCAAGAGCAATAAATCTTCTACCAATGAACTCATCCGTTTTGATTCATCTTCGATTCTGCCGATGAGTTCTTTAGTTTTCTCTTCACCGGAGACTGCGCCTTGACGATGAAGTTCAGCGAACCCTCTTATGGCGGTAATTGGTGTTCGAAGCTCATGAGATGCATCAGCAACGAATCGACGTAATTTACTTTCGCTTTCTAAACGGGCAGCAAAAGATTCTTCGATACGGCCAAGCATTATGTTGAGCGTACTTACCAAGCGGCCAACTTCAGTATTTGGTTTGAAATCTGGCAAACGAGCAGTTAGATCACCTTCTGCGATTCGTTCAGCAGTTGCTTCGACTGTTGCGAGTGGTCGCAACCCAACTTTAATTACTTTGCGCGAAGCGAGTGCGATAAAGAAAATCATTATCAGGCCAATTAACACAAAGAGTCCCTGTAGGCGAAGCAGGATTCGATCTATATCCTCGAAAGATTTAGCAACAACGACGCTACCTAAGCCAGAGGGAAGTTTCTGCGAAAATACTCTGAAATCAGAGCCAGGGATTTCGATAGTAAATGGAGTTAAATCATGCTCAGCCACTTCATCAGGTGACTTCTCATTCAAATAATTCGTAATCTCTTTACTTCCTAAATCACCACCAATTTGGCCAATCATTAATCCGGTTGGTCCAAAAAGTGTGATGGAAGTTGAACTAGGAATATTACGAAGTGGGGAAATGTTCGCAACACGACCTTGATGGTTTACATCATCTCGATCATTACCAATTCCACCGCGTTCAAGTCTGGGGATAGATCCACCAGCAATGCTTATGAGCTCGCGGTCAACTTCTTGAGTTAAATAATTTCGAAGTAAAGATTGAGCAGCAAGGTCAGAGGCGATAACTCCCAACGATGAAAGGAGAACTACACCCAAGGTAAGTCGGTTTAGCAAGCTCCAATTGGAAAGTGATGAAAACATTCTACTTAGAGGCTGGCAATCTTAGGCGATAACCAACACCACGAACAGTATGAATAAGTGGGGGATCGAATGCGTCAATTTTTTTGCGAAGATATGAAATGTAAGTTTCAACAATTCCAGCGTCACCCCGGAAGTCGTATTGCCAAACGTGATCGAGAATTTGAGATTTAGAAACTACTCGATCCGCGTTAATAATTAGATAACGCAATAATTGAAATTCGGTTGGCGACATTTCCAGTAATTGCCCTGCACGATGAACTTCATGGGTTGCCTCATTTAACTCAAGATCAGCAAAACTAATTTTCTCTTCATCAATATTCATTTCGACTACACCGATACGACGTAAAAGTGCGCGTATGCGTGCAACCAGCTCTTCCAAACTAAATGGTTTGGTCATGTAATCATCACCACCAATAGTTAAGCCGGCAACTTTATCTTCTATGCCATCTTTAGCAGTTAGAAAGAGAACCCCAATATTTAAGCCTGCATTGCGAAGTTGGCGACAGACTTCAAAGCCATCAAGATCAGGCATCATGACATCAAGGACAACTGCATGTGGTTTAAAATCTTGCGCCACTGTTAGCGCTTCAGAACCAGTTGCAGCTGTGCGAACTTCGAAACCAACAAAGCGCAAACTAGTTGAAATGAGATCACTAATACTTAGTTCATCGTCAACGACGAGAATTCGATGTGTTACTTTTTTTTCACTTACAGTCATGCTTAAATCATGCACCCTCTATCTGTGAGAGTGCTGAGAGTTTCTATCGCTCTATCGCCATTTACTCGGGCGAAGACGCTATCGCTCTATCGCCATTTAGTTGCGAGGCTGAAACCCACGCCTACAAAACTGAAGCCAATGATCATGTTCCAAGCCCCGATACCCGGAATTGGGTACTGAGTCTGGCTAACGTAAAAAATAACAATCCAAAAGAGCCCGATTAGGAAGTTTGCGACCATCACAGGTGCGAGCCAGCTTGGACTCTCGAGGGGACCGTGGGCCTCTACCTCGTGGAGTTGCTCTTCGTGAGCGTGCTGTTCTGCAACTTTTTTACGTAATTTTGACTTAGGCATGAGGTAAAGGTTACATCCTAAATCCAATACTGGAAACAGGAAATTGCCGATCCTCGCTCTGAATAACTCTGTAAGAATTGCCCCATGACCAGAATTCTCGTAGTCGATAACTACGACTCGTTCGTATTTAACTTGGTCCAATACTTAGGCCAACTTGGTGCCAATTGCACAGTCAAGCGAAACGATGAAGTAGATGTAGAAGAAGCCAGCGAATACGACGGCGTATTAATTTCTCCGGGACCTGGAACGCCAGAAGAAGCGGGCGTCAGTATTGAAATGATTAAATATTGTGCGGAGAAAAAGATTCCGCTATTTGGAGTTTGCTTAGGACACCAAGCAATTGGGGTGGCTTTCGGTGCGAAAGTTTCGCGCGCACCAGAATTATTACATGGTAAAACTTCGCAAGTTATTCATCAAGGAAAAGGCGTATTAACCAATTTACCTTCGCCATTTATTGCAACTCGCTATCACTCACTCGCAGTTGAGCAAGATAGCGTTACAGATGTTTTGGAAATTACGGGCGCTACTGAATCTGGTGTGATTATGTCTATGCGCCACAAATCTCTTCCCATTGAAGGAGTGCAATTCCATCCTGAATCTGTACTGACCGAACATGGACATCAGATGTTAGCTAACTGGTTAACTGAATGTGGCGATAAAGAAGCGCTGCAGAAATCAATTGGACTTTCACCGGTTGTTAGACGTCGCGCTTAAATTAAGGTGTTTTGTTAATTGTAATTGTTACTGGCTTTCCAATAGTTTGAGTTGTTCCAGCATCAGGTGCTTGGCGAATTACGACACCTTCGACTTGGGTTGAATCGTAATCATTGAATTCGCGAACCAGAAAGCCTGCTTGGATTAAAAGCGTTTTTGCTTGAATTGCCTCAATCCCAATTAAATCTGGAACCACAACTTCACCACTAGCAATACTTAGAACAACACCAGAGCCCGCGGTAATTTTGGATCCTGGTTCAGGGACGACTCCTAATACAGTTCCTTGTGCTTGATCAGATGGTGCGGCTTCGGTTTTTGAAATAACTAGACCTGCTGCGGCCAGTGCGGTGCGCGCATCAATTAGTGACATTCCAATTAAATTATCGGGAACAATCGCATCGCCGGGACCATCAGAAATTGTTAACGTTACCGCTGAGCCTTTACTCACCTGAGTTGTAGCAAGAGGTATTTGGCTAGCGACTCGATCAGTTGGAATCCGTGGGTCTGGTGCACGCTGAATAGTTACGGTGTAACCATCTAATAGCGCCCGCGCCTGACTTTCGGTAAGCCCAACGACATTTGGAATTTCATTTCCAATCGAAGTCGTAGATCCTCCAGATAGTGAGAGTCCGATAATCGCTATCGCTCCGATAAGAAGTGCTGAGATTCCAGTAATTAGCGCAGTACGACGAGTCATTAGCGGAGGCCGAACTGGCTTTGTGGAAATATTTTCACCGCTCCGAATCCGATTTAAATCATCCAACATGGCGCGCGCAGATACATACCGATCTTCTGGTTTTTTTGCCATTGCAATTTCCAACATAACTTCAACACTTTCAGGAAGGTCGCGTTGTATTTGGCGAGCAGGAGTTAAAACACCAGATACATGTTGATATGCAATCGATACAGGAGTTTCGCCGGTAAACGGAGGTTGTCCAGTTAAAAGTTCATACAACAAACACCCAGTGGAATAAATATCGGTTGGCGTACCTGCGATTTCACCGAGCGCTTGTTCAGGTGATAAATATTGCGCGGTGCCAACAACATTCCAAGTACTGGTTAAGGTCGCGCCTAAATCATCCATCGCACGTGCAATGCCAAAGTCCATAACTTTTACATCACCGGTATCGGTAATCATGACGTTTGCTGGCTTAATATCGCGGTGAATGATTCCGCGTTGATGTGAGTAATCAACTGCCTCTAATATTCCAGAACCTATTTCAAGTGCACGGTCAAGTGGAATTCTGGCCCCACCTTGAATTAATTCACGTAAAGTATGTCCAGAAACTAATTCCATTACGATGTAAGGGGCGGGTTCTTCACCAGAGTCATAAACCGCTACTACGCGCGGATGATTTAGCCCCGCAGCTGCCTTTGCTTCTTTGCGAAATCGCGAAACAAATGAAGGATCTTTTGCTAGATCACTACGTAAAATTTTTACCGCTACTTCACGTGATAATCGTTGGTCTTTAGCAATATAAACATCAGCCATTCCGCCAGTGCCGATCATTCCGCCTAGTTGGTAGCGAGCACCCAAGATTTTGTTCATCATGGTTTTGCAGCTCCTAATGGTTGGATCAAAGTGGTACTTGCTTGAACAACGTCAGCAATAATTATGGTTACATTATCGGGTGCACCATTTATATACGTTGCATCGATGAGTGCATCAACTGCTACAGCCGCGTCCTTACCTTTGATTAGAGATTTAATTTCTTTATCGCTCAACACACCAGTAAGTCCATCACTACAAAGTAGGTACCTATCCTGAATTTTTCCTTCGAATACCTGCAGTGATGGCTCAAGATTTCCTTCGCCCATAAGTGCCTGCGTCAACATTGAACGCTGCGGATGTACGAGGGCCTCTGCCTCAGAGATCACGCCCTTTGATAGGAGTTCATGTAAAACAGTGTGATCGGCGCTTAGTTGCTCAAAGGTATTTCCACGTAAGCGATAAGCACGAGAATCTCCAACATGCAGCAGAGATACTTCTGTACCGTTAATAAATAGCGCAGTTAAAGTCGTTCCCATTCCAGAAAGTTCTGGCGAATCACTTACAGCAGCCCGTATTTGTAAATCAATATCATCAAGTGAATTTAGAAATAAATCACTCGCAGATTCTGCATCAATATCTGGTTTTGTAAAAATATTTGAAATTACATGCAGAGTATTTATCGCAACAGAAGATGCGACTTCGCCTCCGGCATGGCCACCCATTCCATCTGCGACCGCAATTACTTGCGAACCGTTTAGTGCAGAATCTTCATTACCCTCACGGACCAAACCAAGCACGGAACGCGCAGCGCTTTGGAAGTAGAGGGGCTTCATGGGAGTAAGACTAATGGTGTTAATCTCGAACTATGAAGATTTACGCTCACCGCGGGGCCTCTCATGACTTTCCAGAAATGACTTTGGTTGCCTACGAAAACGCAGTAAAGCAAGGCGCAGATGGTTTTGAATGCGACCTTCGTTTAACCCGTGACGGCGTTGTGGTGCTTTGGCATGATGCCGATTTTAAGCGACGGGCAAATAGTGATTTAGTAATCGCAGATTCAAATTACAAAGAACTTGCATCGGTGTATCCGCAGATTGTGACTCTGGATGAATTTATTGATTTCGCAATTAATGAAAAAAAATCTTTACTACTCGAAACGAAGCATCCCGTTCCAACTCGAACCGTAATTGAGGATTTCGTTGTTACTAAATTAGAGAACGAAAAGAATCGAATAAAAAAGTCTGGGATAGAAGTAAATGTTATGTCTTTCTCTTGGTTTGCAATTGAGAGAGTAAAGAAATTAAATCCAGAAATTCAATCGACATATTTAATTAGGGAGAGCACGCCAGGGGTTTCAGTTCGATTTACTTCTGCGCACTCAATTGGACCTGGGATTGATCACCTTCGAAAAGCACCAGCACTTGCGCAACGAATAAAATCAGCGGGCCGCAAAGTCAATGTTTGGACAGTTGATCAAGCAGATGACATCATTCTTTGCAGACATCTAGGAGTCGATAATTTAATAACCAATCGTCCAGCCTTTGTGCGGGAGGTATTACAGGGTAAGTAATTAATGATCGGGCAGTACGTTAAAGCAGGTATCCTTAGCGAGTGAGTACTTGCGAGATCCATAGATTTGCCTACTTAGGACCTGTGGGCACTTTTACGGAAGCCGCTCTTAAAAAAATAACTTGTGATTCGGATGTTCTAATTCCCTTTGCAAACGTAACGGCTGCTCTAAATGCTGTCCGTTCTGGAGATGCTGATTACGCCTTAGTTCCAATTGAAAATTCTGTTGAAGGTGTCGTTGCTCGAACCCTAGATGAACTCGCAACTGGCGATGCGTTGACAATAGCCGCTGAAGTCATCTTGCCAGTCGTTTTTGCTTTACTAGCCAAGTCTGGAAATAAAATAATTAATCGAATTGGGACACATCCACATGCTGAATCACAGTGTCGCTCTTACATCGCTAAAAATTATCCAAACGCTGAAATAG
Organism: Candidatus Nanopelagicales bacterium; assembly: GCA_038320375.1. Taxonomy (GTDB): domain Bacteria; phylum Actinomycetota; class Actinomycetes; order Nanopelagicales; family Nanopelagicaceae; genus Planktophila. The sequence goes on along the minus strand of JBBQEE010000016.1, from coordinate 320 downwards.
TTCCAACTAACTCGACCGCCGCCGCCGCTGAATTAGTGTCAAAAGGTGAGCTTGATGCCGCGATTGCCTCTAACGTTGCAGCAGAACATTTTGGTTTAGAAGTTATTGCCGAAGATATTGGCGACAATTCAGGAGCGGTAACTCGATTTATTTGTGCTCAGAAGCCGGGTTGGATTCCAGAACCAACCGGCAAAGATCGCACCTCAATGGCAATTTTCATTGATATAGATCACGCGGGAGCATTGCTTGAAATTCTTCAAGTCTTTGCAAAACGAAATGTTAATTTAACTTTTATTCAAAGTCGCCCTACGGGTCGCGAA
>JBBQEE010000015.1:0-12661 GCA_038320375.1 Candidatus Nanopelagicales bacterium | reverse complement strand
TCCAAATGAAAGACCGCTTCCGTTGGTGCACCTGTAACAATTTGGGCCGCTAATTTTATGACTCCATTGTGAGTAACAACTACAACTTTTTGTCCGGGATATTCAGCAGCAATTTTCTCTAGCGCTTCCTCTACGCGAAATCCTGCTTGATCGTATGACTCTCCACCCGCTGGTGCATAAGACGTTGAATTTAACCAAGCTTGATATTTATCTGGAAATTTTTCTTTTACCTCTTCAAAGGCAAGTCCGTCCCAATCACCAAAAGAAAGTTCAAACCAAATTTCATCAAAAATAATACCTAGCCCTGTAGTTGCAGCAATTGCTTGCGCGGTTTGAGTAGTTCGCATTGATGGAGATGCCACAATAACTTCAGGGTTAAGTTTTGCGATTTCTTTTGCTACTGCCACTGCTTGGCTTAGCCCTTTTTCAGTTAGCTCTGGATTAAGCGCACCAGTTCCGGAGAATTTTCGCATTGGAGTTAACACTGTTTCACCATGGCGGACCAGATAAAGAGTTGTTGGTACTTCAGCGCTGCGTAAACGTTCTGATAAATAATTTTGCTGAATTTGTGGCTCAGGCTTATGTACAGATTCTCCATCAAGTGCTTTGTTAGCAAGTCGATCAGCATGGGAATTATCATCACGTGGAATCCACTTGTAAGTTACCAGTGAAGGCTCATGAGCTGCTCTGCACTGCTTTGCCAGATCGCGCATATCTACATGTTTAATCTGCCAGCGACCTGACATCTGCTCAACTACAAGCTTGGAGTCCATGGCCACTTCAACCGTTGCAGTGCTATCTAATTTATTGATATGACTTAGGCCTGCTAGCAATCCACTGTATTCGGCAACATTATTTGTTGCCGTTCCTATGACATCAAAAAGTTCAGCAACAATCTTTCCATTTTCAGTGACTACTGCACCATATCCAGCGGGACCGGGATTCCCACGTGAGCCGCCATCGGCAGTCATTTTAAAGTGACGTGACATATTAAAGTCCACGCACCAAAATGCACCGACATTCTTCGCAACGTACAACTTCATCTTCCGGCAAACCTGCGATGCGTTGTAACTCAATGGTGTTTAAAGTCAGGTGGCAACCTTTACATTGGTTTCCAATTACCGCCGCTGCACCTGTGCCATTATTTCCAGCGCGTACTTTTTCATAAAGTGCCATGAATTCAGGGTTTACGTGCGCAACTGTTTTCAAACGATCGTCAGTCAACGATTGAAGATCAGCCAAAATAAGAGTTAACGCATTTTCTTTCGCGATCTCTAAATTAGTTATTTCAGCAGCCAGGCTGCTCTCCTCATTTTTTAAAGTTTCTATTCGTGTATTAATTCCTTCGACTCGAAGCATAATTTCTAATTCAACTTCCTCTAATTCGCTGCGTCGAAGGCCTAAAGATACTAACTCGCTTTGCAAGTGTTCTAGATCTTTGGCGGCTCCAGTTCCAGATGCTAAGCGAGCTTCATCACGAGTTATTCGAGAAACTACTTGCTCAACATCTGTTTCGGCGCGCGATAATTCGCGCTTAACATCACTTAATTCAGTCTCGGCTGCAATTCTTAAGTCTCGAGAATTATTTTGTTTAATCATTAAGGTATTAATCGTGGCAATTTCAGGAAGTCCGGCTGCTTTAGCGTTGAGCGTTGTGGTGGTGAAATCAAAATTTTGAATATCTAATATTGAAAGTTGATCGCTTTTGGTGGCTTTCATTTCGCCTCCTTATGCAGTTGCATTCATAAATTAAGTGGGCGCTGAGGGTTTCGAACCCCCGACATTCTCGGTGTAAACGAGACGCTCTACCACTGAGCTAAGCACCCGGATCTAACTTTTCGAACAGGACTGAATACTACTTTATAGAGCCACTAGAAAGAAAATCGTGCGTGAGTTAATGGGAAATTAGAGCGCTGCGATAGCAGTTTTGTAATCACCGTTATTGCGAGCATCGCCAAGACCGTTTACGACAGTCCAGCGAACTATTCCTGACTTATCAATGATAAATGTTCCGCGCATTGCACAACCAAGGTCTTCATTGAAAATTCCATAAGCTTTAGCGGTTGCACCGTGCGGCCAGAAGTCTGAAAGAACTGGAAATTTGAGACCCTCTTGTTCGGCAAAAGACTTTTGCGTAAACATAGAATCACAAGAGATAGCAATTACTTGGACACTATCGTTTTCAAATGCAGCAAGTTCGTCACGGATTGCACACAGCTCACCGGTACATGTTCCCGTAAAGGCAAATGGAATAAATAGAACGACAACATTTTTTACACCCTTAAAGGAAGCAAGTGAAACTTTTGCACCATGTTGATCTTTTAATTCAAAATCTGGTGCGCTTAAGCCAACTGAAATTCCATTAAGTGTCTGAGTCATGGCGCAAACTTATCGTTTGACGCTCTTGCGCGCCACTAGACGTGTAGCCGTCCAATCATTTGCAACTGCCACGGTTGATGTCTGACTCAATCCCGCAAGCGGGGCCGCATCTTGAATTTCACTCGGTTGGATGTGGCCTACTCGTCCAACTTTTGGATTTAAAACCCAAATTGGACCAGTTTCACTCAAGTAGGAAAGGCCATCCATCAATTCATCTACGAGATCGCCATCGCCATCTCTCCACCAAATAATTACCGCATCAACTACTTCGGTTGTGACCCCCGCTAATAATTTTGTCCCTGTTGCAGTGCCAATTTCTTTTCTGAGGTTCTCATCACAATCTGAGTCATAACCAATTTCAAGGACAACTTCTCCTTGCGAAAATCGCATCTCCCTCGCCACTGGATAAGTCCACCGAATACCTGGCGCGTTGACAAGGGGTTTGGCGAAGGGTTTTATGAGACAGATTCTGCCTAAATTTTGCTCTACCAACGCGTAAGCGCGAGAATACGTCTATGAGTGAGAACTTCGGTATCCCAGATCAGATCATTGACCAGCTTGTCGATACCGACCCGAGTGAAACCGCTGAATGGCAGGCGTCATTTGATGCCGCTTTAAATAGCGCCGGTCCTGTTCGCGCACGTTATTTAATATTAAAACTTTTGCAGCGCGCACATGAGAAAAATATTGGTGTTGCTGCGCTGCGCAATACCGATTACATCAACACTATTTCTCCAGAGAATGAGCCTGCTTTCCCTGGAGATGAAGCAATTGAACGTCGCATCCGTGCATATATGCGTTGGAATGCAGCGATGTTGGTACACCGCGCGCAGCGTCCCGGTATTGGTGTTGGTGGACACATTTCAACTTACGCATCTTCGGCGGCACTTTATGAAGTTGGATTTAACCATTTCTTCCGCGGTCAAGATCATGCTGGTGGCGGCGATCAAATATTTTTCCAAGGTCACGCATCTCCCGGAATGTATGCCCGTGCATTTATGGAAGGTCGCTTAACTGAGCATCAACTAGATGGTTTCCGACAAGAACTTTCACATTCTGGTGGCGGACTTTCATCTTATCCGCATCCACGTTTGATGCCTGAATTTTGGCAATTCCCAACAGTCTCAATGGGTATCGGTCCAATCAATGCGATTTATCAAGCCCGCTATAACCGTTATTTACATAACCGCGGATTTAAAGATACTAGTGACCAAAATGTCTGGGCATTCCTTGGTGATGGTGAAGTAGATGAAGTCGATACTTTAGGTGCCATTGGTCTAGCCTCACGCGAGAATTTAGATAATCTAACTTTTGTAGTTAACTGTAATTTGCAACGACTTGATGGGCCTGTGCGCGGTAACGGAAAAATTATCCAAGAGCTTGAATCTACTTTTGGCGGCGCTGGTTGGAATGTAATAAAAGTTGTGTGGGGTCGCGAATGGGATCCACTGCTTGCTGCAGACCGTGATGGTGCACTTGTAAATATTATGAATACAACTCTTGATGGTGATTACCAAACGTTTAAGGGCGAAAGTGGCGCTTATATTCGTGAGCATTTCTTTGGTCGCGATCCCCGCACTGCAGCGATGGTTGCTAGTTGGCCAGATGAGCAGATTTGGAACTTAAAGCGCGGCGGTCATGATTACCGTAAATTGTTTGCGGCCTACGCTGCTGCAACTCAAAAGAATGGACGACCAACAGTAATCCTTGCTAAAACAGTTAAGGGTTGGACACTTGGATCACACTTCGAAGCGCGTAACTCGACCCACCAAATGAAGAAGATGTCACTCGAAGACATTATGGAATTCCGCGATCGTTTAGGAATTCCATTGGCTGATGACAAGTTAGATAAATACACACCTTCTTACTTCAAGCCTGCAGAAGATTCACCAGAAGCTAAATATTTACAAGAACGACGTGCCGCACTTGGTGGATCTATTCCGCGCCGTCGCAGTATTTCTCGTCCGCTGACACAGCCTGCTGATGAGGCATATGACTCAGTAAAACGAGGCTCTGGTCAGCAAGAAGTTGCAACAACCATGGCATTCGTTCGTATGCTGAAGGATTTAATTAAGGATCCTGGTCTTGGTTCGCGTTTAGTTCCGATCATTCCTGATGAGGCACGTACATTCGGTCTGGATTCATTATTCCCATCACTCAAGATTTATTCACCACATGGCCAGCAGTACACAGCCGTCGATCGTGAATTAATTCTTTCTTACAAGGAATCAACTTCTGGCGTAATTCTGCACGAAGGAATTAACGAAGCAGGGTCAGTTGCATCATTTACTGCAGTTGGATCTTCATATTCAACTCATGATGAACCAATGATTCCGATTTATATTTTCTACTCAATGTTTGGTTTTCAGCGCACCGGAGATGCATTCTGGGCGGCGGCCGATCAATTAGTTCGTGGATTCGTAGTTGGAGCAACCGCTGGACGCACAACCCTTAACGGAGAAGGCTTGCAGCATGAAGATGGTCACTCGCCACTACTCGTTTCAACTAACCCAGCTGTTGTTGCCTATGACCCAGCATTCGCTTACGAACTCGGTCACATTGTTAAAGATGGTCTGCGTCGTATGTATGGTGAAAATAGTGAAAATATTTATTACTACTTAACTGTCTATAACGAACCATATTTGCAGCCAGCTGAGCCAGAAGATCTCGACGTAAAGGGACTGCTTAAAGGCATCTATCTTTACCAGGCAGCTCCGAAACAACGCACGAAGAATGTACAGATTTTAGCCTCTGGTGTTGGAATGAATTGGGCTCTGAAGGCTGCCAAATTACTTCAATCTGATTGGGGAATCGCCGCTGCAGTCTGGTCTGTTACATCTTGGAATGAACTTCGCCGTGATGGGCTAGAAGTTGATCGTCATAACTTGTTAAATCCATCTAACCAGCGCACTTCATATGTGACTGCCAAATTAAATGGTGCCGAAGGCCCAGTAATTGCAGTTAGTGATTACATGCGCGCGGTGCAAGATCAGATCGCACCTTGGGTCGAGCAAGATTTTCTTTCTCTTGGCACTGACGGCTTTGGTCTATCTGACACCCGCGGCGCGCTTCGCCGTCACTTTAAAGTTGATGCTGAATCAATTGTTATTGCAACGCTTTCGGCCCTAGTTAAGAGCGGCGAAGTTAAATCAAGTGTTGTCCAAGAAGCGATAGACAAATATCAAATCAATGACATTAATGCTGCTGATCCCGGCAACACTGAAGGTTCTGGTTAATCTACTTTTAAAGCTCGGGCGAAAAAAGCTGCAGCGATTAGGAAAATAGCTGGAATGCAAAGAGCAATAGCTAGAGAGCCTGTGAATTGGGCTGTCCATGCAACTGCGCTCTTTAAGATGAAAACTAACACCATATTTACGACACCAAGCTGGCCAACAACTACCGCACTCGGCAGTGAAGATCTACGGTTTGCCGCGGTATAAACAGAAGGTGCCATTAATGAGGAGCCTGCCCCAGCGAATGTAAATGCTAGACAGGTTGCAACGAATGCCCAGTTCTTATATTCAGCGGGAAGATTTACAGCGACTGCTAGAAAAATAAGGAAGCCAAATCCGCCTGTAAAAGCGAACAATTGGACTGTGTGGTGAACATGAAATCTTTTAGCAATACGGTTTGCGCTCAGCCGTCCAATGATCATAACTGCCATAAAAAGAATGTATGGGAGAGCTGCTAATCCAGCACTTACACCAATTCTCTCTTTAGCAAATATTGCCGACCAGTCGCCAGTAGCGAATTCTAGAAATACTGCACAAAGCAATCCGCCGCTAATTAGCCAGTTAACTCTAAATGATGAGAGAAGGGTGCGTAACGGTAAATGTTTGTGCTCGTTTGTGTTTGGCTTTACCAGTGTCGGTGATAATCGAAGCAAAATCAAGGTAATTATCAAAGTAACAAGAACTGCAAGTGTTCCAATATGAACGGACAAAGATAAGTAATTAACAATGACTCCAGATGAAATTGCAGTGGCTAAGGCTCCAAGTGCCCACATTCCATGTAGCCGAGCAATTGTAAGATTCTTAATTCTTTCAATCGTATTAAATGATTGTGCGCTTACTGAAATATGGTAGGCCGCAGTCGACCAACCGATTGCCATATTTAGAACGAAAAAGATTCCTGGGGATTGCGTTCTAACTATAAAGAAATACGAAAATCCCATCATCCAAACATTGGTCAACATGACTCGTTTTACACCAAATTTATGAACTAAATGACCCGTTAAAAACAAACTGGCTATCGAACCGAAGGCGCCAGTGCTAATAATTGTGCCAAATTCACCGTTACTCAAATTAAGATTTGCTTTAATTTCTGGAAACCGCGGAATCCAAGCCATAATTAAAAATGCATAAACATAAAACAAAGCTTGCAGTAATCTAACTTCGCTTTTTTGTTCTATCTCTTTCATTTAAAAGAGTGCATTCGCAAGCGAGGCGCGGGCTTTTATGACTCGGGGATCCGCTGGATCAACTAGAGCAAAAAGTTCGATCAAGCGATCTTTGACCAACTTTTGCTCTGCGCCATCTAGTAAAGAAATCAACCGCAGCAGCCTTGCGAAGGCAGGTTCCAAGTAACCACTAACTATTTCAATATCCGCGCATTGCATTTGAATTGTTAAATCATCTGGTTGTGATTCGGCATCTTTCATAATTTTGCCGCCATCTAATGAATCTGTTCGTGCCATTAATTGGGTCTGCGCCAAACCAAGCTTGGCGAAGGTATCCCCCGGTTTTCTAGCAAGAAGTTTTAAGTAGGCTGCTTCTGCCTTTTTGTAATCTCCAGAATCAAGCGCAGCTAGCGCTTCCTCTTCTTCGGGTTCAATTTTTTCAACAGGAGCTTCTCCAACTCCCTGTTCGGCAGCTAGCGCTAAAACTTTATCTATGACCATGCGGATTTGCGCTTCAGGATAAGCCTGTTCAAAGAGGGGGACCATTTGCTCGTTGATTATGGCTACTGCAAATGGGACGTTACGTACCTGTAGCGCTTGGGCCACTTGCGTTTGAGTATCAACATCTACGCGGCCTAATACCCAACTTCCCTGATCAGTTTTTTCTAAATTTCCAAGGGTCGTAACCAATTCCTGTGATTCAGGGGATCGCGCAGACCAACATATCAATATAACTGGCTTGCTTTTAGAAAGCCCTAAAAATTGATCAGTTAAATTCTGGGGAGTTATTTCGATTCCTGGCATCGGTCCTGCCGCTTCGGGCTTTGGTTTACCAAGTGAACTTAAATCAACTGCACGAGAAAAATTGGGTGGAAGACTCATACGTTTGTTCCCATTTCTATTCCAGAATCTCTACGAAAAGGAAGTACATCTTCAATATAACTCTGTGCTGCAAATTTTAATCCAACATCGTGACCTTCTCGCTCACCAAGATACCAGCGATGTTCGAGGACTTCATGGAAAAATTGTGCTTCTTCAATTCTGCCGCGAAGATCTAAGGGAATCATGTCAACGATTGGGCGATAAGTTTCATTTAACCAACGACGCGCAGATTCGGCAATCGGTGGTTTTGGATTTTCTTCTCGGCCGCGGAATCGATCAAAAGATGAAAGTAGTCGTTTAGCCTGCAAGCTTTCTGTTTCCAAACCAGTAAGTTCACGTAAGCGATTGCGGTGATAACCGGGAGCCACAAGTTTAGGTTGGAAATAAAGTTTCTCAGATTCGCCATCTAGAGAAACAGAAACTTCATCGACAGCAAAACCCAAATCATGCAATTGACGCATCGCCCGTTCAACTGCATGGCGATCTTTGGGATCTAAAATTTGCCGATCTTTCAACGCTTTCCAAATTCGGTGGTAGCGCTTTATCACTGCCTCACTCGCGCGAATAGGATCCATTCCAGGAAAGAGAACTCCCGAAAGCGCTAAATCTTCTAGCTCTGCAGCAACATTAAAATGTGCAATTTCAAGATCGTGTTCACGCTGTCCATCACTGAGAGACTTCTGAAATTCGCCAGTTTCAGCATCAACTAAATAGGCGGCAAAAGCCTCTGCGTCACGCCGGAATAAAGTATTTGAAAGCGAGCAATCTCCCCACCAAAATCCTAATAAATGCAATTGCACGAGAAGTAGCGCCAAGGCATTTGCCATCATGGTGATGTCATTGGCAGTTACATCTTTACCGCTAAGCAATACGCGATAAGGAAGCGAGTAAGGCAAGAATCTTGTAACTAAAGCGCAGGGAAGTTCTTCTCCCGCAGAATCAGTTCGACCTTCGAGTACCGCAATTGCCTGAACGCTAGGTGCGCCAAGATGAGACAGCTCACGGAGCGCTTTATATTCGCGATTTGCGAACTCAGAAACTGTTTCCTTAACTGCATAGACTTCAGCGTTTGGATCATTGCTGGCTCTGACTAAGCGAACAATGTGGCGCGAAATTCCACGTTTTTCTGCAAGCACTGGATCTTCTGGCCACTCTTCTAAATTAATTTGCCACGGTAGGCCAGTAACGGCGGCGATTTCTTCACCTAATCCCGTAATGCGCAGCGCCATATGAGAAGGATATCGCTTTAGAATAGGAGCCATGGCACTTACAGATCGCATCAAAGTACGGACTACGGCGAAAAAAGCTCCAGTTGATTACGGAGTCCTTGGTAACCCCATAGATCGTACTCATCCATTTTATTTTGGATTTGTTGCGACTTTAGGTGCACTAGTAGCAATAGTTTTGATGCGCGCGCTTGCCAGCACCAGCCAAATTTTTGTTCTCATAACCGTGGCGCTCTTTCTTGCGACAGGACTGAATCCAGCGGTAGAGGCGATCCAGCGGCGACGAATTTCACGTACCAACGCGGTTGCAATTATCTTTATGGCGGTAATTCTCTTTGTAATTTTCTTTGTTGCAGTCGTAATTCCACCGGTGATTTCTCAGGGTACCCAATTAATAAATAGCGCTCCCGCACTTTTGGCTGACTTAAAACAAAATTCAACTTTCGCAGATTTAAATTCGCGATTTGGAATAATTGATTCCTTGCAAGCGAAATTAACAGAAGTTACATCTGATGGAACCATTATTGTCTCTGCCTTTGGTGGCGTAGTCGGAGTAGGTAAATCTGTATTATCTGGAACATTTACTGCACTAACTATTTTGATTCTCACTCTTTACTTCATCACCTCACTACCTCAGATGACCGATTTGGGACTTCGTTTTGTACCATTGAGCCGACGCGATCGGGTGTCTCGTCTGACTCACGCTGTAATTTCGCGAGTTGGTTCATTTGTCGCGAGCCAAGTGTTGATTGCGTTTATGGCAGCGGTCTTCGTTCTTCTCCTCTCATTCACTCTATCTCTGCCATCACCATTTGCGATAGCGATGATTGTTCTTGTCTGCGGATTAATACCGCTCATTGGTCACTTTATTGGCTGTGCGGTTGTAACAATTATTGCGTTAACACAATCTGTCACTATCGGCTTAATTGCATTTTTAACTTACGTAATTTATGTTCAAATTGAAAACTACTTAGTCACTCCGCGAATTATGAAGCGAACCTTGGCTGTACCGGGAGTCGTCACAATAATCGCCGCTCTAATTGGTTCTTCACTCTTTGGACTTATTGGTGGTTTGCTCGCGGTACCAGTTGCTGCATCAATAATTTTGATACTAGATGAAGTTGTTTTTCCACGCGCTGAAAGTGCCTAAATTTCTGTAGGTAAAGGCAATCTTTGTGGTGCGATAATTTTCGTAATTTCACTTAAGACTCGATAAACAGCCGGCTCTCCAACCCACAAGTGCTTGGCGCCTGCAACTGGAATTAGTTGAATCTGCTTTAAGACAGCGAATTTCTGAATAGCTTCTGCAGGAGGTAAATAATCATCAAACTCTGGAATAAGTGCCGTGACGGGACGCTCGTCGGTTGCCCAAAACTCTAAATCTGAAATTTCTGATGTACGAAGCGGTGGCGATAGAAGTATTAGACCTTTGACTCTTGGATCTCTGGCATGGCGCAGCGCTAAGTCGGTGCCAAATGACCAACCAACTACCCACAGATTTGTTAGACCTAAAGTATCTAAGCAGTAACTCATCATCGCTTGTACATCGAAGCGTTCTGCTGAACCGTTATCAAAAATTCCCGTGCTAGTACCAGCTTCACTAGTTGTACCGCGAGAATTAAAACGAACCACTGCAATTCCAGCCATATCAGGCAACCTATTTGCAGCCTTTTTAAATACATGACTATCCATCATTCCGCCAGCAGTTGGGAGCGGATGTAGACAAAGAATCGCACCGTTGTATTCAGTGTTGGGTTGTGCGACTTCGCCAATGAGAGTTTCGCCATCGGATGTCATCACAGTAAAAGCAGTACGCATAGCCGGCAAAATAGTGCTCGGACGTACTGGCTCTGTCATAAGAGAGAGTCTAGTCTTTGACTATGACTACTTTTGCATCACACTATCCAGTAACCGGTGAAGTTATTGCAGAATATCAAGTAACTGAACGTCCTGAAGTATTTGTTGCAGTAGCACGTGCCCGCACAGCAGCAGTTGCTTGGAATAATTTGGGATTTAGCGGACGTCGTAAAGTTTTGCTTAAGTGGAGCAAATTGTTACTCTCAAACTTAGAGGAAATCACTGAACAAGTTTCGCGCGAGACTGGAAAACCAGTCAGTGATGCAAAATTGGAAGCCTCACTTGCTATTGGCCACTTAGCTTGGGCGGCACGTAACGCAGAAAATGTGATGCGAACTTCTCACCGCACCCCCGGTCTACTTATGGCAAATATGTCAGCAACTGTAGAACGTTCACCTGTAGGTGTTGTTGGAGTTATTGGTCCTTGGAACTATCCAATATTTACTCCCATGGGCTCAATCTCTTACGCACTTGCCGCGGGAAATGCAGTTGTATTTAAGCCAAGTGAATACACGCCTGGAGTCGGTGTTGCGCTGGCCCATTCATTTGCTCAAGTTGCACCATTTCCCGATATTTTTATCTGTATCACCGGGCTGGGTCAGACTGGAAAAGATTTATGTGAAAGCGGTGTTGATAAATTAGCGTTTACGGGATCTACACGAACTGCAAAATTAGTTGCGGCAACTTGCGCCACAACTATGACGCCGGTTGTATTGGAATGTGGTGGAAAAGATCCAGTCATAGTCGCTGAAGATGCTGATATCAAACGAGCAGTAGATGCGACTATTTGGTCATCTATGTCCAACGCTGGCCAAACTTGTATTGGCGCCGAACGAGTCTACGTACACGAAAAGGTCGCTGATGAATTTATTGCGCAGGCAATTAAGTTGGCGAAGACAATCCATCCGGGACCGCCCGGTATCGGAAATTATGGTCCCGCCACGATGCCTTCACAAATAAAGGTGATTCAAAGTCATATAGATGACGCCCTTGCAAAAGGAGCGACTACAGCACTTGGAGGTTCTGACTCAGTGAAAGCCCCATTTGTTGAACCTGTAATACTTCTAAATGTTCCAGAGAATTCAACGGCGATGACTGAGGAAACTTTTGGGCCAACTATCGCAATTAATCGAGTTAAATCTATGGATGAAGCAATCGCACTATCAAATGCTTCACGTTACGGGCTGGGCTCTTCAATTTGGTCAAAGCGCCAAGGAAAAAAAATCGCACGGCAACTTCATTGCGGTATGGTGGCAATTAACTCAACGATCTCATTTGCTGCTGTTGCCTCTGTTCCATTTGGTGGAGTGAAAGACAGTGGTTATGGACGAATTCATGGTCCTGAAGGAATTTTAGAATTTACCTACCCGCGCACTGTCATTCGTGCTCGTTTTCAACTGCCAATATCTTTTACAAGTTTTAAGCGCACTTCTGGGAATGATAAATTAATTGTTACTTTAACTAAATTGTTAAATGGACGTTTTGGCTGAATTCCAAAAATTAATTAGTTTAGTTTAAAAGCGAGGAGCGTTTCGAGTTCGCTCTGTTCGTGGTTTACGTTCATTACGTTTTGCCCAACATGCATTGTGCCAATGTCTGCGTCCTTCTTCATCGCCCATCATCCATGCAACAGTATGTGGTGTAGCCATAGGAATTATTTGATCGCACCCTGGGCAGCGATATGGTTTATTTGAACTAGAACCTGTGATCTTGCGAACAATGAAATCACCATCTGCATGTTCTTCAATTGATTGGCTCGATAATGAAATATCACGCTCCTCAATTTTCGGCCGGCGTCCTTTAGGAAAGTTGCGACGTGGGCTCATAGATCTATTTTCTCGCACTTTTGCCCTGAGTGAGGCAAGATAGCCATATGAGTAGCGTGATAAGCGTCAATAACCTGCGCAAAAGCTACGGC
>JBBQEE010000014.1:0-12749 GCA_038320375.1 Candidatus Nanopelagicales bacterium | reverse complement strand
CGGATTGGGAAATGTTCGCGCCTTTATCGCCGAATCTAGCCTTGATATCGTTGCCTGTATTTCTGTTGTGTCTATTAAGCCCGCGATAATTTCCAACTTTGAATTTAAGAAGTACTCGCGAGCGATTTCAAGCGTTTCAAGTTCTTCACTTGTAAATGCTTGCCCAGCCCATTGCCAGAGCACGGTGCGTAGTTTGTCTTCTTCGTGGAAAGTTACTCCATGATCGCATCCATAAACATGACCATTGAGATCTGGGATCAAATGACCAATTTTACGATCAGTGTTATTGACCATTAAATCAAGGAGTGCGATCCGTCTAAGTCGCGGATCATCCTGTTTGAAAAATTCCATTAAATCGATCGCTTGATCGATTTCAATCCACTGCTGAACCATCCCAGTTCCATAAGGACCATCCCGAAGGACTGTTGGAGGAACGATATCCAAACCAAGCCAGTGGCTCAAAAGGAAAGTTAGATATTCACGATTGGCCAGTGATCCGTCCGGAAAATCCCAGAGGGGCCTCTCCCCTGCAATAGGTTTATAAATACAAATCATTTCTTCATCCTTATTTTTACAAGTTGCATAGAGCGTTGCATTGGAGGCATCAATCAGACGTCCAGTAACTGAGATATCTCCAGAATTAAGTTTGGATAAAACTTCCTCGATTGAGCCGGTCATCTTCGATAACCATTAGCTCTGGGACAGAGATGTCCACCAGGATCAATCGGACCACCGCAGAAAGGACATGGGGCGCGTCCCGCTCCAATAACTATCTGCGCACGTTTTGCGAAACTATTTGAATATCCCAATGAAATTAATACGCGAAGAATCTCCTGACTTTCTAAGTTATTAATCTCAAGGAATTCTTCCTCTTCGGGTTCCTTCTCGGTTATTGCCTGTAAATCAATTTCAATCATGTTTCGATCAGATACGTATGCCAACCCAATTACGCCAACTCGGAATTCCTCGTCTATCGGGGTCTCTAGTGGTTGATTGTCCGGCAGGATTCTTTCAATATTTACCAGAGGCTCACTAATTCTAACTTCCTTGATTATCTGCATAATCCGCTCAGCAAGTGCGGCGACTTGAGTTTTCTCAAGCGCTACCGAGACTAATCTGGATCCAGTGCGTGCTTGAATAAAGAAGGTTCGATCCCCCGGTTCTCCAACCGTACCAACAATAAAACGTTCTACTGGATCAAAAAGATGCACTTGACTATCAGCCATAGCTACTTACCTCGTCCCGCTCCCCCGCCCAAGAGCGCGCGAGCACCTGAACTTCTCTTCTCAACTTTTAAAGATGAGGCAACTCCGGAACTCGTCTGATTTAAGGTTAAAACGCGGAAGTCACTACCGTCATGATCAAGAATAGTTATAGATGCTGGATCAATTACGATTTTTTGAAAGTGATCTAGGTGGGTACCAAGAACGCTGGCCACGATTGATTTAATCACATCGCCATGACTTACCAAAATCTTTGGAGATGTACTTGGCTTTGCAACTGCAGAGTGAAGCGCCCGCATTGCGCGATGTTGCATTTCGGCCAGTCCTTCGCCATCCGGAAAGTACATCGCGCTAGGTTTGTTCTGCACTGTCTTCCATAACTTACGCCGATAAAGCGAAGTCAGTTTCTTTCCAGTCCAATTTCCATAATCAACTTCTGCTAGATCCGCATCAACAGTGACAGTAACCTTGGCTGATCTGGCCTTTAGCGATTCAATCAATGGAGTCACGGTCATCTGGCAGCGCTCCATCGGACTAATACGAATCTCAGAAAACGAGAGCCCTTCAAGCATTTCTGCCAATTGCTTAGCTTGAACTTCACCCTTCTCGCTTAATTTCACTCCAGGCGCACGACCTGCCAAAATTCCTTTGCCATTGGCAATTGAGTGTGCATGTCGTAATAGAACTATCCGTGTCATGTTGGAAGGTTATCTGCAATTTTCTCATTCGTCTTGCTAGGGTCGCACAATGGAGTTAAGGCGCGCAGGAAAATCAGGTCTAGAAATTTCGCGACTAGGACTCGGAACTATGACTTGGGGTCGCGATACTGATACCCATGAAGCGGCCGATCAGACTCGTGCCTATATTGATGCTGGTGGGAATTTTTTGGATTCGGCCAGCCACTACGGAGATGGCGATTCTGAACGCGTAATTGGCGGATTAATCGGCACCCTCTTTAAACGCGAAGATGTTTTAATTTCAACCAAGGCTGGAATTAACTACGAATCTGGTGGGCTAGTTACCGACACATCTAGATCCTCTCTTATGTCTTCACTAGATCGTTCTCTTAGCCGCCTTGGAACTGATTACGTAGATCTTTGGCAGATACAAGTTTGGGACTCGCGTATTCCAATTGAAGATTCGCTTTCTGCTTTGGATTGGGCGTACTCAACTGGTCGCGCTCGCTATACAGGTATTTCAAATTTCAGCGGCTGGCAGAGTGCTCGCGCAATAACGCTGCAAGAAAATAATTCTGCTAAAGCTCCAATCACTTCTCTTCAAAATGAATTTTCACTTTTGCACAGAGGAACGCAGGCATCTGTCTTAGAGTGTGCACAAGCACTTGAATGTGGTTTCATCGCTTGGTCACCACTTGGTCGCGGCGTCTTGACTGGAAAGTACCGAAATGGAATACCTGCCGATTCGCGAGCGGCAACACCGCACTTCGCCGCATTTGTTGAACCTTATCTGGATGATCGCTCGCGTCGAATTGTGGAAGCGGTCTGTGTTGCTGCGCAAGGTTTGGGTTACTCACCTCTTGAGGTGGCGCTAGCTTGGGTTCGCGATTTCCCTGGTGTCACCAGCGCAGTTGTCGGTGCGCGTACAGGCGCTCAGTTGCGCGGAATCCTAGCCAGTGAAGAAATATTACTACCTGAAATTCTCCGAACTGTTCTTGATGAAATATCTGCCTGAGCCCTAAACGCTCTCGAGAAAATCTGCTAAAACTCTTACTCCAAATTTAATTCCTTCAATAGGAACTCTCTCGTCAACGCCATGAAAGAGTGACATAAAATCTAGGTCAGCGGGAAGTTGTAAAGGTGAAAATCCATATCCAACTATTCCCAATTCAGAGAGCGCTTTATTATCGGTTCCCCCACTCATTAAATATGGAACAGGGATTCCTTCTGGATCATGGTTGAGAAGTGACGCTTTCATCTTTTGAACCAAGGGAGAATCAAAATCCACTTCCAGTGCAATGTCATGTGAAATTGTTTCGATTGAAATATCAGGACCAACAATTGATCTGATAGTTTCATTAAGTTCTGCTTCATAACCGGGTAAAAACCTGCCATCAATTACCGCGCTTGCCGACCCCGGAATTACATTGGCTTTATAACCAGATTCCAACATTGTGGGATTTGCGGTGTTCTGTAGAGTCGCACCAATCATGCGTGCAGTACTTCCGATCTCCTTTAGTAGCGGCCGCAGATCTTTTTCGTCAAAAGCTTTTCCAGTTACTCTAGCAACTTCTCTAAAGAGATCAAGAACAGTTTTTGTGTACCGCTGCGGCCATTGATGACGTCCAATCTTCGCCACTGCTTCAGTAAGAGCGGTTATCGCGTTCTCATCATTCATCATCGAACCGTGCCCTGCCCGACCCTGTGCGGTGATTTTCATCCAGTGAATTCCCTTTTGGGCGGCCTCGACAAAGTAGAGACGTTTTCCATCTGCAACAGTTACGGAGAAGCCACCAACTTCGGAAATGGCCTCAGTGCATCCGGCAAATACTTCAGGGTGCTTTGCTGCCATAAATCTAGATCCGTAAGTCATGCCAGCTTCCTCATCAGCAAAAAATGCAAGAACAATATCTCGTTGAGGAATGAAGCCAGTTCGCGTCCAGTTGCAAACAATTGCCAAAATCATTGCATCCATATTCTTCATATCAACAGCGCCGCGACCCCAAATCATTCCATCTTTGATTTCACCTGCAAATGGATCTACCGACCACTCTTCGGCATTTGCTGGGACAACATCAATATGACCGTGAACGACTAATCCAGGAAGTGATGAGTTGGCCCCATTAATACGAGCGATGACATTGCAACGCTTCGGTGCGGACTCGTAAATATCCGCCTGAATACCTACATCACTCAATAATTTAACGATGTACTTTGCGACTGCTTCTTCATCACCACGACCTTCACCAAAATTCACACTCGGGATTCTTATTAACTCTTGGCAAATTCGAATCGCCTCGTCTTCGATCTCTTTTCGATTCAGCGTTGATTCAATAGTCATATCCTCATTCTCGCAGAATTCCTATATCTGAGTACATCTTTTGCCTATCAACCCTAGTGATTGCTATCGTTGCACCAACACTCGTCCGGGTGGCGGAATTGGCAGACGCGCTAGCTTGAGGTGCTAGTGCCCGCAAGGGCTTCGGGGTTCAAGTCCCCGTTCGGACACCATCAAAGGCTAAGAAATAAAAGTTGGGGGTAACAGAGTGAATCTCCAAGGAGCCATAGATCTGATTCGTAAAATACCTGACTACCCAAAGCCAGGAATTGTCTTTCTTGATATCACTCCACTTCTAGCCAGTGCGCCGGCACTCCTTTCGGTAACCGAAGAGTTCGCCAAGGCGACAACTGATTCAGAGGTGATCGTCGGTATTGAAGCACGCGGATTTATATTTGCAGCCGCTCTTGCTGCACATAGCAATAAAGGTTTTATACCTTTGCGCAAAAAAGGAAAATTGCCATTTACAACTTATAGCCAAAGTTATGAACTTGAATATGGTGTCGATTCACTTGAAGTTCATACTGATGCGTTTAAAAGGAGTCAGCGAGTTGGGATCGTAGATGATGTCCTAGCAACGGGTGGAACCATTTGCGCCGCCATTGAACTGGCTCAAAAATCAGGAGCGATTGTTGATTGCGTGGTTGTACTGATTGAGATAATCGATCTCGCAGGTCGCAAGAGAATTAGTGAGAAATATCCCGATGTTCGAATTATTGCGTTGGTAGGAAATTGAGCAAAAAAGTAAAGATCCATCAAATTCAATCACTAAGAGCGCTAGCTGCGCTTCTAGTCGTTATTTTCCATGCTGACTGGTTGCCTGGAGGATTCATCGGAGTAGATATCTTCTACGTAATATCTGGATATCTGATCACCGGACTGATTCTGAAAGAGATTGAACGAGAAAAGTCCTTCCGATTTAAAGCTTTCTATATCCGTCGTGCTAAACGCTTACTACCTGCCTCGCTAGGAATTCTCGCCTTAACTGCCGTTTTCTCTTGGCTTATTCTTCCGCCAACAGTGAGAGCGGCACTAGCTAGGGACACAATCGCCGTCTCCTTGTACATCTCAAACTATCTCTTTGCTTGGTGGGAGAATGATTATCAAAATCTAAATGCGACGCCATCACCGTTAATTCATTATTGGTCACTCGCAGTCGAAGAACAGTTCTACCTTTTTTGGCCAATTATTGTTTACTTCCTCTGGAAAAATGGTGGAAGAAAGATCGTTGGGATCGGCCTCGTAGCGATTACTATCTCTAGTTTTCTCTTCTCAATTTATCTAACATCAACAAATCCAATCTGGGCTTTCTACTCTCTTCCAACCCGCGCATGGGAACTTGGAATTGGTGCCCTGATTCTCTTCCTCCCGAAGCAGATTGAGAAGATCTCCTATGTACGAAGATCAACTCTCGCTTGGCTAGGATTCACACTTTTATTAATTGCGATTTTTAGTTTCAATAAAGCAACGCCCTTCCCGAGTTACTACGCCCTCCTGCCAACGCTAGGAACTGCGTTAATGATTGCATTTATCTCGGGCTGGGCACCGCTCCTAAATGATTTTTCACGGCTCAAAATTATTCAATGGTTAGGTCAGATCTCGTATCCGTTCTACCTCTGGCATTGGCCACTTTTAGTATTACCGAGTACTCGCTTTGGTCGAGAACTCACAGTGATTGAGAGACTGTTGCTGATAGGTGCCACCGCTGTTCTTGCAGATCTAACACACCGTTTTATCGAGAAACCCATTCAACTTAAGACATTTACGAATAAGAAGATCATTCAAGCAAGTCTTGCTGCAACGCTAACTTGCACATTAATTGGCGTCACTATTCTGACAACTAGTTCGAATAAAATTGTTCTAGGTGATGGGAGTTCAGTCTCAATTGCGGAAGTATTAGCCAAGCCGATCATTTATGATGATGGATGCCATGTAAATTACGGCGAATCCCTCTCCGGAAAATGTACATACGGTAACGTCGAATCACCACGAAAAATCGTTCTTTATGGTGACTCCCATGCAGCCCAGTGGTTTCCAGCCCTTGAAAAACTCGCTCGTGAAAATAACTTTGCACTAATAAGTCTTACTAAAAGTGCCTGTCCAGCGGCTGACGTCGAACGAGAACAAATCGGTGCTTATAAAAATAAGGAATGTTCCAAGTGGCGTGAAAATTCGGTGAAACGGATAAAAGAACTTAAGCCTCTGGCAGTAATACTTAGTGGTTTCCAACATTTTGATCTACCAAATAGATACACCTCGCGCGCTGATTGGTGGGCGGATGGTCAAATAAAAACTTATAAAGCGCTGCGAGGCGCCTCTGCGAATCTGATTTACATCTCAGATACACCACATCCATTGAAAGATATTCCAAATTGTTTGGCTACCTCACTTCCTGAAAACTGTAACAATATCGAGAAGTCCGATCCGACTATTTCTGGCGGCTTTACTAAATTCAATCCGACTTCCCTTCTTTGCAAAGTTGAGTGTTCTGCCATAGTGGATGGTGTAATCGCCTATCGAGACGCGTCCCACATCAGCATTGCTATGAGTGAGGCGCTATCTGATCCGCTTGATGACTTTCTGGCAACAAAAGTGGCAGGATACCGACGTGGCTGAACTTATTTATTATTGCGGAACGATGGATAGCGGTAAATCAACATTAGCTCTTCAAACGGCACATAACCATAAAAGTCGCGGTCGCTCAGGTTTAATTTTCACTAGCAAAGATCGCGCTGGATCGGGAGTGATCTCCTCGCGCTTAGGCCTACAGTCGGCTGCCATTGAAGTGGAAACATCTCTTGATATCCATAAATTTGTTGTTGAACGGTTATCTAGCGGTGATCGCATTGATTATATAATTTGCGATGAGGCGCAATTTTATCAACCGATTCAAATTGAAGAGTTGGCAAAAATAGTGGATGGTTTAGGTATTGATGTTTACGCCTTTGGAATCCTTGCTGATTTTCGGACAAAACTCTTTCCCGGGTCCGCACGATTGGTAGAACTGGCAGATCGAGTAAACACCCTGCAGGTTGAGGCGCTATGTTGGTGCGGTTCACGCGCCACTCATAATGCTCGCACTTCGGGTGGAGTCATGGTCACTGAAGGTGAACAAGTTGTGGTTGGCGATGTTTCAGCAGATGATGAAGTAGCGTACGAAGTTCTCTGCCGCAGACATCACATGCGACAGGTTACGGCGCGGGCATCGAGGGCGGGACATATATCACCTTTACCTCTACCATTTGACCAGAATTAATTTAGAAGTAAATACTGTAAAAAAACCAGAAAAATAAAAGGAGAACAATATGAAGGTTCGCGGCTATGCAGCGATGACAGCGAAAGCTCCAATCACTCCTTGGGAGTTCGAACGTCGCGAATTAGGGAGTAACGACATTGCTCTAGATGTTAAGTACTCCGGAATCTGCCACTCGGATATCCATCAAGCGCGTGAAGAATGGGGTCCTTCTATATTTCCCATGGTTCCAGGGCACGAAATTGCTGGTGTAGTCACGAAGGTAGGTCCTTCAGTTACAAAGTTTAAAGTTGGAGACAAAATCGGAGTGGGTGTATTTGTCGACTCATGTCGTAACTGCCAACCGTGTAAAGATGGATTGCAGCAGTATTGCACTGAAGGAATGACGGGAACTTATAACCAACTCGAGCGCGATGGAATTACCCCTGCTATGGGTGGTTACTCAAATGTAATGGTCATCAATGAAGATTACGCAGTATCAATTCCAGATAATTTGCCAATGGAAGGCGTTGCTCCACTTCTCTGCGCCGGAATTACTTTGTACTCACCACTCAAGCACTGGAAAGCGGGACCGGGAAAGAAAGTTGCTGTAATGGGTCTCGGTGGACTTGGGCATATGGGAGTGAAATTTGCAGCAGCGCTAGGTGCTGAAGTGACAGTCTTCTCGCACTCCCCCGCAAAGGAAAAAGATGCGCTGGCCATGGGCGCACACCACTTTGTTTCAACCAAAAATGACGACTTCAATAAGCCATATCAAAAGCACTTTGATTTGATATTAAATACAGTTAGCGCCGAGTTGGATATCAACACTTATTTGTCGATGCTTTCACTCGATGGAACGCTGGTCATTATTGGTCTCCCTGGAAAACCATATGCTGTTGAAGCGGGTTCTCTTCTCTCAGGTCGACGTTCTCTTTCAGGTTCCATGATCGGCGGTATTCCTGAGATGCAGGCAATGCTCGATTTCTGTGGCAAGCACTCAATCGTAAGTGATGTCGAAGTGATCAAGGCCGATTATATAAATGAAGCATACGAGCGCACCGTTGCGAGCGATGTTAAGTATCGATTTGTAATCGACGGCTCAACTATCTAACTGAAAACGTTTAATCCCAGTACTAACAGTGGAGCGACAAAAAGCGCTGGTAATAAATTACCTACTGGGATCTCTTTAATCTTTAATAGGCGAAGGCCAATGCAGACCAGCAACAGTCCACCTGTAATCGTCATCGCATCGACTTGGTACTGTTCAAGAATGCTTCCCAAACCAAGACCGATCAGAGTCCAACTACCCTGATAA
Source organism: Candidatus Nanopelagicales bacterium (assembly GCA_038320375.1). Taxonomy (GTDB): domain Bacteria; phylum Actinomycetota; class Actinomycetes; order Nanopelagicales; family Nanopelagicaceae; genus Planktophila. The sequence goes on along the minus strand of JBBQEE010000014.1, from coordinate 3,961 downwards.
ATTCCAACTGGGATTGCAGATACAGCAACTCCCCATCCCAAGCTGGCAGCGAAAGCTATCGCTGCGAAAAAGTCCAGACTGGACTTGAGCAGAAGTTGGTCTATTCCAGTGGACATTCCATCGCTTATTGAGCCAAGTATTGCTAACGGACCAATCGCAAAAAGTAGAGATGCGCTTACGAAACCCTCAACAAAGGTGCTTTCCTTATGTGCCCCAAATTTAATTCTTAACCGATCACCTAACTGTTCAAGACGATCTTCTAACTTAAGAGCCGATCCAATTAGTCCACCTATCAAAAGTGAACCAAGTATCGCTAATAAAGGCCAACCATTGGGAAGCGAATTTATGTAAGTTCCCCGCCACATCGGAGCTAACGCACTAACTGCTCCTAATAAGGTTATTAAACCCAAAATATCGGTTACTAGGTTCCGAGTAATCAGCGACATTTTTACGCCAACTATCACACCGAGTGAGGCTCCCCCAATAATTGCTAAAATATTTATAAGAGTTCCCGCACCTACGAACATTTTCCAAGGATACGGGTATCTTCACATCGTTATCGCTATATTCACCCCATGAAGTTAATCCAATTAGTGGCTCGTTTTCTCAAGCCGCATAAGACCGTTCCATTAACTCCATGGAGAGCAACCAATCGCTGGCAATTGAGCCCCGTGAGAATAGCAATTCTTTTCTTTGGGCTCGCCATCTTTGGATTGGGTGACGCGCTCGTTGTTCAATCCAATTTAGGAAACGCACCGTGGACTGTTTTTGCTCAAGGAGTAAGTAAACAAACTGGACTTAGTCTGGGATGGTCAACATTTTTCATTGGCTGCTCAGTTTTATTACTCTGGATTCCATTGAAAGAGCGTCCTGGATTTGGAACGCTCTCAAATATTGTGATTATCTCCGCGGCCATCGAATGGGGCGTAAATAACTTTCCTCTGCAGAACACGGTCCAAGGCGGCCTTACTTCTGCTCTCGCAGGAATTGCTTTAGTTGGAGTTGGCTCCGCGCTCTATATAACTTGTGGCTTAGGACCCGGTCCACGAGATGGCGCAATGACTGGGATTCATCAAAGGACTGGTGTTCGAGTTGGACGAGTTCGTACGGGTATCGAAGTTACCGTCTTGATTATTGGAGCGCTGTTAGGAGGAAAGGTCGGGGTGGGAACTGCGCTCTTTGCAATATTAATTGGTCAATCTGTTGCAATCTCCTTTGGAGTTGTAGCGCGTCTAACTGCAAAGTAACTGATATTTGGGCTTAACTCCTCCTATTCCCTCGGTCTGTGAGCCGTCATTTCACACGGGGTCGCAACCACCCCCGTTAACAAAATTAGGAAGGTATGACCATGCTCGATAGTTATTTCAAAATATCAGAACGTGGCTCCACTATCGCTAGAGAAGTTCGTGGCGGAGTCGTCACATTCTTCACAATGGCTTACATAGTTGCGCTCAATCCACTAATCATCGGTTTAGCGAAAGATGCTGACGGAAAATATATTGGCGGGGGCGACGCTCCAAACCTCGCTTTAGTTGCGGCAATGACTGCACTAATGGCGGGAATTTTAACGATCCTGATGGGTGTGATTGGCAATTTTCCTCTTGCAATTGCGACGGGATTGGGTCTGAACACATTTGTTGCCGTTGGTATTGCTTCCAAGATGACTTGGGCCGATGCCATGGGACTTGTTGTTCTAGAAGGAATAATTATTACAATTTTAGTTCTCACTGGATTTAGAAAAGCAGTCTTCCAAGCAGTACCACCTCAGCTAAAGATTGCAATCTCTGTTGGTATCGGTCTTTTCATCGCCCTCATTGGTTTAGTAGATGCTGGATTCGTTCGTAGAACTGGCGCCGGTCCAGTCCCAGTTACCTTGGGCGATGGCGGTTCGCTAGTTGGCTGGCCAGTGATTGTCTTTGCACTTGGTCTATTCCTGACCATTGGGTTAATGGTAAAGAAGGTAAAGGGCGCAATTCTAATCGGAATCGTGGTTGCAACTTCAGCGGCAATTGCAATTGAGTCGGCATTCAAAGTTGGACCGTTGTTCAACGGTGCAACTGGTGAAGTTAATCCAAAGGGCTGGAACTTAAACGTTCCAGCAGTCCCAGAACAAATCGCTGCTACACCTGATTTTGGCTTATTCGGTCAGTTTAATCTCTTTGGGTCATTTGACCGAGTTCCACTAATCACCGCGATTCTTTTTGTCTTTACCCTTCTGTTATCAGACTTCTTTGACACCGTTGGAACTGTTACAGCGATTGGTCACGAATCCGGATTGATTGATAAGGACGGGAACGTTCCTAATAATCAACGAATTTTATTGGTGGACTCAATCGCAGCCGTTGCAGGTGGAGCGGGAAGTATCTCTTCAAATACCAGCTACATTGAATCAGCTTCAGGTGTAGGTGAAGGTGCGCGAACTGGTCTAGCTTCAGTCGTTACAGGAATTTGCTTCCTTCTAACGACTTTCCTAGCGCCATTAGTTGCGGTGATTCCTTACGAAGCAGCAACACCGGCGTTGGTAATTGTTGGCTTCTTAATGATGACCCAGATCAAGTTGATTGATTGGGATGATTATGGAATAGGTATTCCAGCATTCCTTACGATCATCCTGATGCCTTTTACATACAACATCTCAGTTGGTATTGGTGCGGGCTTTGTAACCCACGTTGTTATCCGTGTAGTACAAAGTCGCGGTAAGGAAGTAAGTCCGTTAATGTACTTAGTTTCTGGACTCTTTATGATTTATTTCCTTTCGGCCCCAATAAATATTTGGGTCGGATAATTCAATAAGTTATCTAAATTAAAAAACCCCCAGTTGCCGTATCGGCACTGGGGGTTTTTTATCCCAACTCCCAATTGATGGGCTCTTCTCCCTTTTCAATCAAACGAGTGTTCACTTTGCTAAACGGCTTTGAACCGAAAAAGCCGCGATAAGCCGACAATGGACTCGGGTGAGCACTTATAAATAAGTCGTCACTCAAAAACAAATGAGAATTTTTAGCAGCACTTTTACCCCACAAAATTGCGCAAACTTTTCTTTCTGCCAGTAGTCCGACTACGGAATCTGTAAACCTTTGCCACCCAAGATATTCATGGCTATCGCTCTCCCCCGGTCTACAGGTTAGAGATCTATTCAATAAAATTACTCCCTGATCTGACCAAGCCGAGAGATCTCCATTAGTTGGATACGTTGTTCCCAGATCATCAACAAGTTCTCTATAAATGTTTTGTAAAGATGCTGGAATTCTCTTGCTCTCTCTGCTGACGGAAAAGGCGAGACCCATAGCATCGGTGCGTTTCGGATAAGGGTCCTGTCCCAAAATAAGAACTTTTACTTTCATCGGATCATATTTAAAAGCCTGCATCACCTGTGAATGCAACGGAAGGAAATCCTCTCCACCCAATTTGAATTCTATTTCATCCAAAATCTTAAGTTCAGATGAGAGCAACGCGATCCAATTCGGATGCATCTGATCACGTAAGGAATTCATGAACTTCTAGCGTAGAAGCGTGACCCATCGCTGGTTACCGATATTTGGATACCAAATATCGCGCTCATATGTTCAGAGGTAATCACTTGGTTTACCGGGCCAGAAACTGCAATCACACCATCTTTAAGAATTAACGCATGAGTTGTTCCGATAGGAATCTCCTCAATATGGTGGGTGACGATAATGCTGGCTGGGGCGTACGTATCCGCCGAGAAATCTGCAAATCTGCGTAGGACATCCTCTCGACCACCCAAATCTAGACCCGCGGTTGGTTCATCGAGAAGTAACAATTCTGGATCCGCCATTAAGGCACGGGCTATCTGAACTCTCTTTTTTTCACCGTCACTTAACGTGTAATAACGTCGCATCGCAAATTCACGTACTCCAAAAGTTGTGAGCAGTGCGACTGCTCGTGAATCATCCCAAAGGTCATAACTTTCATTCCATCGACCAATAACAGCATAAGC
>JBBQEE010000013.1:0-12900 GCA_038320375.1 Candidatus Nanopelagicales bacterium | reverse complement strand
AGAATTCGCACCCATACCGACCTACCGGTTGCGGTTGGCCTCGGAGTTTCAACTCGCGAGCAAGCGAAGGGCGTTGCTGCATACGCTGACGGAGTAATTGTTGGCTCGGCCTTTATCAAAGCAATACAAGATTCTCCCGATGAAGCGGCAGGACTGTTAGCCGTTAAGAATTTGGCACAAGAGTTAGCGAAAGGTGTACGTGAAGGAAGATGAAAGAAACTTTTCTAAAGCTACAACCATGGCTGGGTTTAATTGCTCGACTAACACTTGGCGTAGTTCTCTTTCTAGCGGGCTACTTAAAAGTTGATGAATTAGAGATATCTCAAATGGCGGTTCGCGCTTATGAGATGCTCCCAATTTCAGTAGCAAATTTTCTGGGAATTGTGATTCCATTCTTTGAACTCGCCATTGGACTTCTTTTAATTTTAGGTGCTGCCACGCGATTGATGGCCGCTCTTGGTGGAGCGCTTATGGTGGTCTTCATCATTGCTATCGCTCAGGCTTGGGCTCGTGGACTCAGTATCGATTGTGGCTGCTTCGGTGGGGGAGGCACAATCGACCCAAGCGAGACTCGATATTTGCAAGAAATAATCCGGGATGCAGGTCTGGCTTTGCTCGGATTCTATTTAGTTCGTTATCCTCTATCTAAGTTTTCAATAGATAAAAATAATCGCATCACTAATTCGGGAGAGATGGAATAAGAATGGCACAAGCTAAGAAAGCAACTGGCGGTAAAGATAACTTTACGCGCAACCTTGTAGTGGCAGTTGTAGTCGGTGTGGTTCTAATTATGTTGGTTCCTACCCTTCTATCAAAAAAATCTGACACCAATGCAGCGATACCTTCTGTCGCATCCGTACAGGACGGTTACGGACTTGTTTTCAATAAAGAGGTCACGGGTGTTCCATTTATTGAAATCTATGAAGATTTTCAATGCCCAGCCTGCGAAAGATTTGAAAGTGTTAGCGGTCCATATATTGAGGAGCTAATTGCAACTAAGCAAGCCAAGGTTGCTTATCACACGCTCTCATTCTTGGGCGGAGAGTCTCAGTTGGCGGCCAACGCTGCGGCGTGTGCTGCAGATCAAGGAAAATTTATTCAATTCCACAAGACTTTGTATGCCAATCAACCATCTGAAAATTCGGGCGCTTGGACAACGGATTACTTAGCAACTCTTGGAGTTAGCCTTGGTATCACAGATCCTGTATATGAAAAGTGTGTAAAGGATCAGGATTATTTAGGTTGGGTAAAGAATGTTGCCGAAGAAGGTGCAAAGCGCAATATAAATTCGACTCCAACGGTTCTGATCAATGGTAAAGAAATTGATCGCAATACTGCTTATGGATCCTTGGAGGGATTTAAAGCCGCAGTTGCGAAGGGCTAACTAACAATGATCGTGAATCGTTCGATTCCGACGCCCAGCTTTTCTCAGTTTGAAGTAGGACCGCTCACGGTCCACCTTTATGCCCTCTGTATTATCGCTGGAATCGCAATCGCCATTTGGTTAGGTAATAAGCGATTTGCTTCAGTGAATTCAGATTTGCAGGGTGTGGTTTCAGAAGTCGCAGTTATCGCGGTGCCATCAGGAATTATTGGGGGACGTCTTTATCATGTTATCTCTTCGCCGTCGGAATATTTTGGCGAAAATGGAAATTTGATTAATATTTTTAAAATCTGGCAAGGTGGACTTGGTATCTGGGGTGCAATCTCACTCGGCGCACTTGGTGCTTATTTTTCATATCGCCGCCTTGCTAGAACGGTCTCGCTTCCATCTTTCGGAGTGTTTCTTGATGCGATTGCACCAGGAATTCTCTTCGCGCAAGCAATTGGAAGATTTGGAAATTGGTTTAACGCAGAATTATTTGGCAGGCCACTAGATACTTGGTGGGGGTTGGAAATCGCCTATCGTGATCGCCCACGGGGCTTTGGTTTATTTGAAACCTTTCATCCAACTTTTGCCTACGAGGCCATTTGGTCGAGTTTGATTGCCATACTTCTAATTCGTTATGGAAAATATTGGTCTGCCGGTGCCACTTTTGCAGCCTACGTGAGCGCTTACTCATTTGGCAGGTTTTTCATTGAATCAATCAGAATAGACCCAGCAGAGTTGCTAGGCGGATTACGCATCAATCAGTGGGTTAGTGCACTCATATTCATCTTAGCAAGCGCTATATTTTTAAAATTTTATCGTCGCGAGCAAAGTCAGCCAAGGTAAATTTAGTGATTCAGGTAGACTAGAGGCATGGCCTTAGAAGATGTCTACCAGCGAAACTTAAGTCATCGCACACATCGTGCGGGTTGGTTGCGTGCTGCTGTCTTAGGCGCAAATGATGGTCTAGTTTCAACCGCTTCTTTGATGATCGGCGTAAGTGCAGCAAAGATTGGTGGCGTCGATTCACAGGGAGTGTTGATTGCTACTGGGGTTGCAGGGATCGTTGCGGGTGCAATGTCAATGGCCGTTGGCGAATATGTTTCGGTTCGTTCACAAAATGATATTGAAAACTCTGATCGCGTTCTGGAGATTGAACATCTATCGGTAGATCCTGAATCTGAACTTCTTGAGTTACAACACATATACATCAGTCGCGGCCTTACTCCTGAATTAGCAATGGAGGTAGCGCAGGCCATGCATGATCGAGATCCCCTAGAAGCGCATTTGCGTGATGAACTCGGTCAGCATCCCCAAAACAAAGCGCGTCCGGTCCAGGCGGCAATCGCCTCCGCTGCATCATTTACAGCAGGCGGTCTAATTCCGTTTTTGGGTGCCTTTGCTCCAACGATCAACCTAATCAACTACAGCATTGTTGGCTTCACTATTGCCGGTTTGATTATGACTGGAGTAATAAGCGCCAAAACTGCTGGATCTAAAGTATCAACAACGACTATTAGGGTAATTCTAGGTGGGTGCCTAGGCATGGCGATAACCGCCGGCATTGGTAACTTGCTTCACGTAAGCGGCATCTAGTCATTCGATTGGATCTAAGTTCACTGCGCCAAAAGTGAACAACTCTTGCTACTCTTTTACCTCAAGAAAGTAATTATTTAATTTCTGGGTCAGCGTTGTCCCATTTTAATTTCAATGGTCGATAACAGGAGTGTGTATCAGATGGCTCTCTCATCTAATTATCCAGTAACACAAGGTCTTTATGATTCTGCCAACGAGCATGATGCTTGCGGTGTTGCAATGGTTGCCACTTTAAATAAAATGCCAACGCACGAAATTGTAGAAAAGGCTTTAACCGCTCTACGAAATATGGAACACCGCGGGGCATCAGGGGCTGAACCCGATAGTGGCGACGGTGCTGGGATATTAATTCGTGTTCCTCATGCTTTCTATAAAGAAGTCACTGAATTTGAACTACCAGAAAGCAATTTTTATGCCACTGGTATTGCATTTATCGCTCGGGGCGCAGAAGTACGAACTGAAATCGCAAAAATTGCTGAAGAAGAAGGTCTAAAAGTATTGGGATGGCGCGAGCTTCCTATCAATGCATCATCACTTGGAAAGACCGCAACATCGGTGATGCCAATTTTTGAACAACTCTTCATTGCTGGCAAAAATAACGAATCAGGTATCGAACTTGATCGACTTGCATTTTGTCTACGCAAGCGAGCTGAGCACTCGTTGGATTTATATTTCTCATCTCTTTCTTCACAGACAATTGTTTACAAGGGAATGCTCACCACTGGACAACTCGAAGAGTTTTTCCCAGATTTGAGTGATCAGCGCGTTGTTTCACCAATGGCGCTAGTCCACTCTCGTTTTTCAACAAATACTTTTCCATCGTGGCCGCTGGCTCACCCATATCGTTTTATTGCCCATAACGGTGAAATCAATACAGTTAAGGGAAATCGTAACTGGATGCGCGCCCGCGAATCACTTCTTGCAAGTGAATTAATTCCGGGAGACATTAGTCGCTTATTTCCAATCGTTGAAATGTCCGGTAGTGATTCAGCTTCCTTTGATGAAGTATTAGAACTTCTCTATCTCGGCGGTCGCCCGTTGCATCATGCAGTTTTAATGATGATTCCAGAAGCGTGGGAAAACCACACCACAATGTCTCAGAAGCGTCGCGATTTTTACGCTTTCCATGCTTCGCTAATGGAACCTTGGGATGGACCAGCCTGCGTAACATTCACTGATGGACATTTTGTTGGCGCAGTCCTTGATCGAAATGGTCTACGTCCTTCTCGATACTGGGTGACCGACGACGGAATCGTTGTCTTAGCATCTGAAGTTGGTGTTCTTGAATTTCCTGCCGAAAAAATTGTTCGCAAGGGTCGCTTGCAACCAGGAAAAATGTTCTTAGTTGATATCGAAGCTGGTCGCATTATTGAAGATGATGAAATAAAAGATACCTTGGCAGATGCCGCTCCATATGGAAAATGGCTTGCTGATGGAATGGTTAAATTAAGTGAATTACCGGCACGTGAACACATTCTTTATCCGCACTCATCGGTTGTTCGGCGCCAACGTGCTTTCGGATATACCGAAGAAGATTTACGTATTTTGATTACTCCAATGGCTAAAAACGGTATGGAAGCACTTGGTTCGATGGGTACTGATTCACCTATCGCTGCGCTATCTGAAAAGCCACGACTTCTCTTCGATTATTTCTCACAGCTTTTCGCTCAAGTGACCAATCCACCGCTTGATGCGATTCGAGAGGAGTTAGTCACAAGCTTGGGCGGCTCAATTGGACCTGAACACAACTTGCTTGATCCAGGCCCAGAATCCTGTCGCCAACTTTCGCTCGCTTTCCCAGTTATTGATAATGATGAGTTAGCAAAAATAATTCACATTAATGCCGACGATGATTTTCCAGAACTCGAAGCCTATGTTGTGCGAGGACTTTTCCCCGTTGTCGGAGATGGCAATACTTTACAGATTCGTCTAGAGGAAATTAAGCGCGAAGTTTCTGCCGCGATCCAAGCGGGAGCGCACGTAATTGTTCTTTCAGATCGCAATGGTGATGCAGAAGACTGCCCAATTCCATCTTTATTACTTACTGCAGCAGTACATCATCATTTAATTCGCGAGAAGACTAGAACTCAGGTTGGCTTGGTAGTTGAAGCTGGAGATGTTCGCGAAGTTCACCACGTTGCACTACTTATTGGATTTGGCGCAGCAGCCGTTAACCCATATTTAGCGATGGAATCTGCCGAAGATCTAGTACTGCAAGGAGTAATCACCGGAATCACACCTGAAAAAGCAGTGCGAAACATTATCAAGAGTCTCGGCAAGGGTGTATTGAAAGTAATGTCAAAAATGGGTATTTCAACAATCGCCTCATATACCGGCGCTCAAGTTTTTGAAGCGATTGGTTTATCGCAAGAGGTTATTGATGAGTATTTTGTCGGAACAACTTCTCGTCTTGGTGGAATCAATCTAGATACTATCGCTGAAGAAACTATCGCCCGCCATCACATTGCATACCCAGTTGGGGGAGCGATTCCAGGGTCTAAGCGACTGCCAATTGGCGGCGAGTATCAATGGCGCCGAGATGGTGAGCCACATCTATTTAATCCAGAGACTGTTTTCGCGCTGCAACACTCAACACGTTCCAAGCGCTATGACATCTTTAAGCGTTATACCGGCAAGGTTGATCAGCAAAGCAAGCAGCTGATGACGTTGCGTGGCCTATTTGAGTTCCAAACTAATAAGCAAGCTGCTATTTCAATTGATGAAGTCGAACCAATTTCAGAGATCGTTAAACGTTTCTCAACTGGTGCGATGTCATATGGATCAATTTCTCTCGAGGCCCACGAAACTTTGGCGATCGCTATGAACCGACTTGGTGGAAAATCTAATACCGGAGAAGGCGGCGAAGATTCAGAGCGCTTAATTCCGATGGCTAATGGGGATTCCAAGCGCAGTGCAATTAAACAAGTTGCCAGTGGTCGCTTTGGTGTAACAAGTGAGTACTTGGTCAATGCTGATGATATTCAAATCAAAATCGCACAAGGTGCCAAGCCAGGTGAGGGGGGCCAGCTTCCAGGTAACAAGGTTTATCCATGGATCGCCAAAGTTAGGTATTCCACGCCGGGCGTAGGTTTAATTTCACCTCCTCCGCATCATGATATTTATTCAATTGAAGATCTGGCTCAACTCATTCACGACTTAAAGAATGCAAATAAGAATGCACGTATCCACGTTAAGTTAGTTGCAGAAGTTGGCGTTGGAACAGTTGCTGCTGGAGTAAGTAAGGCACATGCCGATGTAGTTCTTATTTCGGGCCATGATGGTGGAACTGGAGCCTCGCCACTTACTTCTTTAAAGCACGCCGGTGGTCCTTGGGAACTTGGACTAGCCGAAACCCAGCAGACCTTGCTGCTTAACGGGCTACGCGATCGAATTGTCGTTCAAACAGATGGACAATTAAAGACAGGGCGCGATGTTGTAATTGCTGCGCTACTTGGAGCCGAAGAGTACGGTTTTGCAACCGCGCCGCTTGTAGTTTCAGGTTGTGTAATGATGCGAGTTTGTCATCTAGATACCTGTCCTGTCGGAGTTGCAACGCAAAATCCAGAGTTGCGTAAACGCTTCACTGGAAAACCTGAATTCGTAGAAACTTTCTTTGAATATATTGCGCAAGAAGTTCGCGAGATTTTGGCATCACTTGGTTTCCGTACTCTGCAAGAGGCAATTGGTCATGTTGAGTATCTTGATACTCGAGATGCCGTCAGCCATTGGAAAGCCAGCGGCTTAGATCTTGCGCCACTTCTAGTACGTCCAGATGTTAAATCTGCTCTACATCGCACAACAACACAAGATCATGGCTTAGCTGCCGCTCTTGATAACAAATTAATTGAACTAGCCGCGCCAGCACTTGAAAGAGGTGAAGCAGTTCGCATTGATATGCCAGTAAAGAATGTAAATAGAACTGTTGGAACAATGCTGGGCTCGGAAGTGACCCGTCGTTATGGTTTAGCAGGACTTCCGGTCGGAACTATTGATCTAACTCTGCATGGCTCTGCTGGGCAGTCACTCGGAGCATTCCTGCCACAGGGAATCGTCATTCGCCTCTATGGTGATAGCAATGACTATGTTGGTAAAGGCATTTCGGGTGGACGCATAATTGTTCGTCCAGATGAAAAAGCTAAATTTGCTTCTGGCGATAACGTTATTGCCGGAAATGTAATCGGTTACGGTTCAACATCTGGCCAAATTTATATCCGTGGTTTAGTTGGAGAACGTTTCTGTGTTCGCAACTCAGGCGCTACTGCGATCGTTGAAGGTATTGGCGATCATGGTTGCGAATATATGACTGGTGGGATAGTGGTTATTCTTGGTGCAACTGGTCGAAATTTTGCGGCTGGTATGTCTGGAGGTCGTGCATTTGTACTCGATCTCAACCCGGCGCAGGTAAATACTGACATGGTAGATATTTTGAGCGTTCCTGAGGATCAGAAAGAACAGTTAAAGACCTTAGTTTCTGATTTCTTTACCGAAACAGGCTCAACAATTGCGAAAGAGTTACTAAAAGATTGGTCATCATCGGTAAGTAGATTCTCTCTCGTTATGCCAAGAGATTACGCTCGAGTTCTTGCCGCAATTGAGCGAGCTACAAAAGATGGTTTGCCGGTAGATCAATATGTCATGGAGGTAGCAGCAAATGGCTGATCCAAAGGGTTTTCTCACAACACCGCGCGAACTTCCAAAGCGTCGTCCAGTTGATATTCGAATCAAAGACTGGCATGAAGTGTACGAGCCTCAAAGTATGGAGCACCTACAAAAGCAGGCCGGTCGTTGTATGGATTGCGGTATTCCGTTCTGTCATGAAGGCTGTCCGCTCGGAAATCTAATTCCGGAATGGAATGATTTGATTTGGCGTGGCGATAAAGAAGAAGCGATTGATCGCCTCCACGCGACAAATAATTTCCCAGAATTTACTGGGCGACTCTGTCCTGCTCCTTGTGAAACCGCTTGCGTCATTGGAATCAATGCTGATGCTGTGACAATTAAACAAGTTGAGTTACGTACGATTGAAGAAGCTTTTGGTGCCGGAAATGTAAAGCCACTTCCTCCAGAGCGCATCACTGGTAAAACTGTCGCAGTTATTGGTTCTGGCCCTGCTGGATTAGCGGCGGCGCAACAATTAACTCGTGCTGGTCACACTGTGGCTGTGTACGAACGCGCCGATAAAATTGGTGGATTGTTGAGATACGGAATTCCAGAATTTAAAATGGAGAAGAACATCTTGGACCGCCGCCTTAACCAGATGGAGAAGGAAGGAACTCGTTTTCGTCCAGGAGTTGACGTGGGAGTTGAAATCACTGGCGAAGATCTGCGCAGAAAGTATGACGCAATAGTTTTGGCAGTTGGAGCAACTCAATGGCGTGATCTGCCAATTAAGGGACGCGAAAATAAAGGAATTTATCAAGCGATGGAGTTCTTGCCTTGGGGAAACAAGCAAGCACTTGGTGAGGTTGTAAATCCTGATATTAACGTCGCCGGAAAACATGTTGTGATTTTGGGTGGAGGAGATACCGGTGCAGATTGCCTTGGTACTTCGATTCGTCAAGGTGCAGCAAGTATCACGCAATTAGAAATCATGCCGCGACCAAGTGAGGAACGTTCATCTCTTCATCCTTGGCCAACATACCCAATGATTTACCGAGTCTCATCAGCCCATGAAGAAAATGACAACCGTATCTTTGCCGTCAGCACTGAAGAATTTATTGGTGACGGAAATGGAAATGTTAAGGCGATAAAGATTGTAGAAACCGAATTTGTTAATGGAAATTTTGAGCCTGTAATTGGAAGCGAGAAAGAACTTCCAGCTGATTTCGTTTTCCTTGCGCTGGGCTTTACTGGTCCTGAGAAATCACTACTACTTGAGCAATTAGAAGTAGATCTAGATGAGCGTGGGAATATTAAACGTGATGCTAATTACCAAACTTCGCAGGAAGGCGTCTTTGTCGCTGGAGATTGTGGTCGTGGACAGTCACTGATTGTTTGGGCTATCGCTGAAGGTCGTAGTGCAGCTGCTGGCATTGACATTTTCCTCGAAGGTGAAACTCAACTGCCCTCTCCAATTGAGCCAACAGCTCGCTCGCTTTTTGTCTAGTAGAGTAGGAATATGCGTCGCGCCAAAATAGTTTGCACAATGGGCCCAGCAGTTGAATCTCCAGAGAAAGTAAAGGAGTTAATCGCTGCGGGCATGAACATGGCTCGCCTAAACCTTTCGCACGGATCATACGATGAGCATCAAGCTCGCTATGACACCGTTCGTGCAGCGGCAAAGGCCGTCAATAAACCAGTCGCTATTTTGGTTGATTTGCAAGGCCCAAAAATTCGCCTGGGGCGTTTCGCTAATGGGCCGCACGATTTGATTCGTGGAGATATTTTTACAATTACAACTGATGAAATTGTAGGAACCAAGGAACGTGTCGGTACAACATATAAAGGGTTACCCGGCGACTGCAAAGCAGGGGATCGCATACTTATCGATGACGGAAAAGTTACTGTTGAAGTAATTGAAGTAAAAGGTAATGACGTTATTACTAAATGCATCCAGCCCGGTGCGGTAAGCAACAACAAAGGTATTAATTTGCCGGGTGTAGCAGTGTCGGTTCCGGCTTTATCTAAGAAAGATGAAGACGATCTGCGCTGGGGACTTCGCGCCGGTGCAGATTTCATCGCTCTTTCATTTGTTCGTGATGCTAAAGATATGAAAGATGTAACGAAGATTATGGATGAAGTCGGAATTCGCGTTCCGGTTATCGCCAAAATCGAAAAGCCCCAAGCGGTTACCAACTTAGTAGAAATCATTGAAGCTTTCGATGGCATTATGGTTGCTCGCGGTGATCTCGGAGTTGAACTGCCAATCGAGGATGTACCAATGGTTCAAAAGCGTTGCATTGAGTTAGCAAGAGATGCCGCAAAACCAGTAATTGTTGCAACTCAGATGCTTGATTCAATGATCACTAATTCCAGCCCTACTCGTGCAGAAGCCACTGATTGTGCAAACGCAGTACTAGATGGAGCCGATGCTCTAATGCTTTCCGGTGAGACCTCTGTCGGTGCTTTTGCAATTGAAGCGGTTGAAACAATGGCGCGAATTATTGAACGCACAGAAGAACAAGGTTTAGATCGCATTCGTCCGCTCATGAACGCACCTCGTACAAAAGGCGGAGCAATCACTCGCGCTGCAGCAGAAGTTGGTTTAACCGTTGGTGCGAAATATTTAGTCACTTTTACACAATCCGGTGATTCAGCGCGACGGATTTCAAGACTCCGCTCGGCGATTCCAATTTTAGCAATAACTCCTGAGATCGGAACTTACAATCGTTTGGCTCTTACTTGGGGCGTTGAACCAATGGTGACACCAATGGTTAAGCACACTGACGAAATGGTTATGCAGGCGGATAAGATGTTGATCGAAACTAAACGAGCAGAGATTGGCGAGTTAGTCATGATCGTCGCTGGTTCACCCCCAGGGATTCCCGGTTCCACAAATGCGATGCGAGTTCACAAGGTCGGCGACGCTGTTGCTGGCATAGTTCCCGCCTACCGCAGTTAAGAATTTCTAACTCCCACACATCTTCCAATAGAATATTCGTATTCGCCTCGGTACTCCAACGGTAGAGAGGGCAGTCTCAAACACTGCATAGTGTCGGTTCGAATCCGACTCGAGGCACATGAGTAAATTAGAAAAATTAGCGGTGCGAATTCTGGTTGCTGAAGATGAAGCAATCATCCGTATGGATCTTGTGGAAATGCTGCGTGAAGCTGGCTATGACGTTGTTGCAGAAGCATCTGATGGAGCAGAAGCGATTGAATTAGCTCAATTATATAAACCTGATTTAGCAATACTTGATGTGAAGATGCCAATCTTAGATGGTATTTCTGCTGCTGAAAAAATAATTGATATTGCCCCAGTACTGATGTTGACTGCATTTTCGCAACGCGAACTAGTTGAACGTGCTCGCGATGCTGGTGTTATGGCCTACGTGGTTAAACCATTTTCAATTGGAGATTTAATTCCTGCTATTGAAATTGCAATTAGTCGCCACACGCAGATGAAATCACTGGCTGATGAGGTCGCAGATTTGCACGAGCGCTTGGAAACGCGAAAGGTTATTGATCGCGCCAAAGGAATTTTGATGCAGGCGTTGGCTCTATCTGAACCGGAGGCGTTTTCGTGGATTCAAAGGGCTGCGATGGATCGCCGGCTCACCATGAAACAGGTGGCGGAAGCGGTGATCTCCCCAGATGCGGTCCCACTTTAAATTTCTCTAAATGACTGCATAAAAGAACAGAAAGTAACCAAACCTTTACAATCCCAGGCTCAATTGGGGTTGATCTGGGTCACATTCTGGCTTTAAACTTCGATCTTCCCTGTCCCGGGACACATGCAAGAAACAACAGGAAGGCAATACATGAACAAGAAGATCAAAGCTTCTGCAGCTCTCGTTGCCGCAACTGCGCTCGCATTTGGCGCATTCGCATCAACATCAGCATCAGCAGCAATAAAGACTTACTCAATCGCATACCAGGGACCATTAACTGGTGGCGAAGCATCAACAGGTATTGACGAGCAGAACGGTGTTAAGTACGCAATTAAAATTTTCGAAGCAGCAAATCCAACAATCAAGATCAAGCTTGTTTCAGTTGATGATGAAGGAGATCCAGCTGTAGCCTCAAAGGTTGCACCAGGAGTCGGCGCTAACCGCACAATCATCGGTCTTGTCGGACCTGCATATTCAGGTGCGACAATTGCATCGTTGCCTTACTACAAAGCTGGAAACCTTTCAGTGATTTCACCATCAGCAACACGTGTTTCACTAACAGATCCAAAGAGCGCAACAAAGAGGTCAGATTACGGTCGCCCAATTTTCCACCGCGTCGTAGCAACCGATGACAAGCAGGGTCCAGCGCTTGCGAAGTTCGCAACAAAGGGAGTAGCAACACCAAAGGTATTCGTATTTGATGACCAGTCTTCATACGCTGTCCCACTTCGTGGATATGTAGAAGCTGCAATCAAGAAGATCTCAGGTGCAACACTCGTTGGTGGCGGAGATTCAGTTCCTAATACAACAACTGATTTCAGCCCAACAATTGCAAAGATCAAGTCATCAGGTGCAGGAGTTGTTATCTACACCGGTTACTACAGCCAAGCTGCAATTTTCGTAAAGCAGCTTCGTGACTCAGGTTCAAAGGCAGTATTTGCCGGCGGCGACGGAGTCTTCAACCAAGAGTTTGCAAAGCTTGCAGGAGCATCAGCTGAAGACGCACGCCTTACAGGTGTTGCTGGACTTGCTGATGTTGATCCAAAGCTCGAGGCAGATTTCAAGGCGAAGATGGGTGTTTCATCAGGCGTATACGCTGTTGAATCAATCGATGCTGCAAATATCTTCCTTTCAGGAATCAAGAATGGCAAGACAACACGTGCAGCAATGAACAAGTGGATCAAGAGCTACAACCTAAAGGGTCTTAGCGGCGCTTCACTTAAGTTCGATCAGCACGGAGATATCTCAGAGGGTGGATTCGCAGGATTCCTAGTAACAGGTGGAAAGCTTGTTAACCAGGGTCCAGTAGTCTGATTCTGAAGTAATTTATTAAGCTCTCGGGCGCCTTTATTCGCAAGAATTTGGGCGCCCGTTGGCTTTAAATTCACTAAAAATTAAAGTACATTTCAGCATTACTTCATCGAGTACGGCAGCGAAGTATCAGTAACTATTATTTTAAAGGGGCGCGATGTTTGACGTATTCATTGATCAGTTCTGGCAACTGACTGTCTCAGGAATTGCACTCGGATTTATTTATGTGTTGATCGCGCTGGGATACACCATGGTTTATGGCGTTCTGCGAATGATTAACTTCGCTAACTCAGAGATTTTTATGTGGGGAACATTCGGCGCCATCGTGGCTAGCCGTGACCTCTTTGGTTACAC
>JBBQEE010000012.1:0-12969 GCA_038320375.1 Candidatus Nanopelagicales bacterium | reverse complement strand
GGACTAAATTTACTGGCTTATTCAATTGGCAACGCCCCAAAAGGAAATCGTTTCCATTTAAGCCCAGGGGACGAGATTGTTGTTTCAGAGATGGAACACCATGCAAATCTAATTCCTTGGCAGCAGTTGGCAGCGCGAACTGGAGCAATCTTAAAGTGGTTCGAGGTAACTCCTGAAGGACGATTAGATTTATCGGATATCAATTCAGTGATTACTGCACAAACTAAAATTGTGGCGCTAACTCACCAATCAAATGTTTTGGGAACAATTAATCCGTTACATGAACTTGTAAATAGAACTCATGAGGTTGGAGCAGTTTTCATTCTTGATGCTTGCCAGTCAGTTCCGCACATGCCGGTTGATGTCGCAGTTTTAGATATTGATTTCCTGGTTTATTCCGGTCATAAGGCGGTAGGACCTACTGGCGTTGGAGTTTTGTGGGGGAGAGCGAACTTGCTTGCTGAACTCCCACCCTTTTTATTCGGTGGATCAATGATTGAGTCAGTAACAATGACTGATGCCACGTGGGCGCCGGCACCACGCAAATTTGAACCGGGTGTTCCAAATATGGCTCAGATCGTAGGGTTGGGAGTTGCACTTAAATATTTGCAAGAAATCGGTATGGATAAAATTCATCAACACGAAGTGGTGCTCACCAAGTACATGTTAGGCGCGCTGCAGACTATTCCTAGCCTTAAAATTTTAGGTCCCACCGATACTAATTTGCGTGGGGGTGCCGTTTCTTTCACCGTCGATGCTATCCACCCTCATGATCTCGGTCAGTTTCTGGATAACTCTGGAATCGCAGTGCGAACTGGACATCATTGCGCGTGGCCGCTCACTCGTAAAATGGGGGTAGCATCAACAACTAGAGCTTCAGTTTATTTGTATAACACCGAGGCAGACATTGATGAATTGATAACTGGAATTTTCAGTGCGCAGAAATATTTCGGCTAATGAAATTAGATAGTCTTTATCAAGAAGTGATCTTAGATCACTATAAAAATCCACAACACAAAAAACTTTCTCCAATTTATGACGCCCAGGTTCACCACGTGAATCCTTCGTGTGGGGATGAAATTGATTTAAATATCACGCTCAAAGATGGCAAAGTTGAGTCGATAACTTGGGATGGTGTGGGTTGTTCGATCTCACAGGCCAGCGTCTCGATTCTTACCGATTTATTGATCGGCAAAGCCCTTGATCAGGCCTATAAAATTCACGAAAGTTTCGTTGAATTAATGCAGAGCAAAGGAACGGCTACTGGGGATGAAAACCTCCTTGAGGATGCAGTGGCCTTTGCTGGAGTTTCACAGTATCCAGCGCGAATTAAATGTGCGTTACTCGGATGGATGGCATTTAAAGATGCCAGCGTGCAAGCTCAAGCGAAAAACTAAACTAGAATAAGAGACGGAAAGAGGAGATCATGGTTGCAACGATTGATGATGTAACAGAGGCGATGAAGGATGTGGTCGACCCCGAATTGGGAATCAACGTTGTTGATCTTGGGCTTATCTACGATGTGATGGTCGATGAAAATAACATCGCAGTTTTGAATATGACCCTGACTTCGGCGGCCTGTCCTTTGCAAGATGTTATAGAAGATCAAACTCGTCAGGCACTGGCACCGCACACGACTGATGTAAAAATAAATTGGGTATGGATGCCACCTTGGGGCCCAGATAAAATCAGCGATGATGGTCGTGAGCAACTTCGCGCACTTGGGTTCACAGTTTAAATAAAAAGTCCTAATTTTTTGATCGGAGTTCAACTTGTCGATGCACGCTGGTTGGATGGCGCTGCGAACACTAAGTTCTGATCAATCTGTAAAACATGTCAAGCTAAAACCCGGCACTTTAAAACGGATCTTTTCTTACGCTATTCCATATAAATCAGTATTCGCCCTCTTTTTACTTTGTTTAGTTTTAGATGCGGTTCTTACGATCGCAACCCCACTCCTTTTACGTGAGCTCATTGATAATGGCGTAATCCCTAAGGAACGTTCAGTCGTAACAACGATGGCGATTGCAGTGGCAGTTCTGGCGATCGTGAGTGCGGTTGTAAATATTGTCATTCGTTGGATTTCAGCGAAGATTGGTGAAGGTCTAATTTATGACTTGCGAGCACAGGTCTTTCGTCATGTGCAGGAGCAGTCAATCGCTTTCTTTACTCGAACTCAGACTGGCGCACTGATCTCACGAATTAACTCGGATGTAATCGGTGCTCAACGTGCCTTCACCTCTACCTTCTCGGGGATTATCAGCAACGTTCTCACGCTAATTCTTGTGGTTGGAACCATGCTGGCCTTAAGTTGGCAGATAACTGTCGCCTCACTTTTACTTCTTCCAATTTTTCTTGCCCCAACAAAATGGATAGGCGCAAAGTTGCAGGGTTACACCCGTGATTCATTTGAAATCAACGCCGAGATGTCATCAACAATGACTGAGCGCTTCAATGTATCTGGTGCGCTACTCGTAAAGCTTTATGGTGATTTAGATGAAGAATCTAAAGTCTTCAAAAAGAAGGCGCGAAAGGTTGCTGACATCGGAATTTCTATGGCGATGTTAAATACTTTTTTCTTTATCGCTCTTATCAGCATTGCTGCGCTAGCCACCGCGATTGCTTATGGCATAGGTGGTCAGTTAGCGATTGACGGTTCAATTACTGTTGGAAGTTTGATAGCAATAACTACCTTGCTGGCGCGTCTATATGGACCACTTGTGGCTCTGGCAACCGTGCGAGTAGATGTGATGGGTGCGTTAGTCTCATTCGAGCGTGTCTTTGAGGTGCTAGATCTTGAACCAATGGTTAAAGAAACAAGTAATCCATCGACTCTGAAATCAATTACACCCTCTATTTCTTTTAAAAATGTACGTTTCACATATCCAAGTGCACAGCAAATTTCACTTGCCTCTCTTGAAAAAAGTGGTGTTTCAGAGTTGAAAGAGAGTGAAGAAATTCTTAAAGGAATATCATTTGACGTTCCCGCAGGTTCAGTGACTGCACTAGTGGGGCCGTCAGGTGCTGGAAAGACAACTATCAGTGCGCTGATACCCCGTCTCTACGATGTAAATTCTGGCGTTATCGAAATCGATAATCAGGATATTAGAAACCTCACTCTTGATTCACTTCGCAGTTCCATTGGTGTCGTAATGCAAGATTCGCATCTTTTCCATGACTCAATCGCAGCAAATTTACGATATGCCAGGCCAGAAGCAACCATTGAAGAAATGCAGAGCGCATGTCAAGCCGCTCAGATTTGGGATTTAGTTTTGTCTCTTCCAAATGGATTAGAAACTATGGTCGGTGAGCGTGGACATCGTTTATCCGGAGGAGAGAAGCAGCGTCTAGCTATCGCACGATTACTTTTAAAATCACCAAGTATCGTAATTCTCGATGAGGCTACTGCACATTTGGATTCTGAGAATGAGGAGTTGGTACAAAAAGCGCTCGGAAGTGCATTGCAGGGAAGAACTAGCATTGTCATTGCCCATCGTTTAAGTACGGTTATGGCGGCAAATCAGATTATTGTTTTGGAAAATGGCCAGATTTTAGAACGTGGCAAACATGAAGAACTCGTTCGTAATGGTGGACTTTACTCAGAGCTCTTTGCTCGTCAAGATCTGACCACGTCGAATTAGAATTCGTCCGTAAACTATCAAACCAGCGAAGAAAATCCACTGCAACGAGTATGCCAAATGTGGGCCGTCGCTTAATTCAGGAACTTGTGCCGCAACATCGGGTGTTAATTCGGGTGTAGATCCGCTGAGTAGATCAAGGTAGAAACCTTCTGATGTTGAATCCGCTTGTGCGTTCAGTTTTGAAATTAATCCACTTCCAGAAGCGGGAAGTGCAAAGAATGCTCCTTGAGGAAGCGAGCGATCTAGGCGCAGTCGAGCGGTAATCTCTGATCTTCCTTCTGGGGTAGCGCTAATAGTTGGCGCAGTCTGCGCATCTTTTCCTGCTTTTACCCAACCTCGATCAACCCAAAAACTTCGACCATCATCAGCGGTAAAGCGAGTGAGAACTTCAAATCCATATACGCCTTCGAAATATCGATTTTTTAGAAGTATTTGATTGGTCTCATCAAAGGTTCCTGAGGTGCTAACAGTTCGCCATTCATATTTTCCGAGATTTTTTGAAACCAGCACAAGGGGGAGTTGAGACTTTGTTAACTGGTCAGCAATCAATTGATTTCTATCTTGTCGATCGATTCCACGTTGAAATTGCCATTGACTTGCCCAGAGGCAAGCAGCAATCAAAAGTAAGGCAACGAGCGAATTGATTAGAGAGTGTTTTTCTTTCTTTTCTGATCGAGCTCTCATGGGCCTTATTCTAGTGAGATGGCCCTTACTCGAGAGATTTAGCCTTATCGCTGACAAGTGAATCACCCGGAGCGAAACTCTCTCGACCCGCGTTTGCAACAACAACTGCAATGTAAGGAAGAGTCACTGCACCAGCAAGAGCAAACCAGCGATAAGGACTGGGAAGAATAACTGTCAAAATAAAACAAGCAGTTCGAATCATCATAGAAATAAAGTAGCGGCGCTGACGGCCTGCTTGGTCGCGAACTAACGATGCAGGTGCGGCGGTAATGTCATAAACCGTCTTCGGCTTATCAACGCTCTTTCGGAATCTTGCCATGGGGTAAGAATATGCGGCGAGTGATGGGCTCGCGAGCCCAAAACCAGTAAGTAACAAGGTAAGTTTTGGGGATGAGCGAGAAGTCAATTGCACTTGTCACGGGTGGCAACAGAGGGATTGGTTTAGCGATAGCTCAGGCTTTGCAGATCGCCGGACATCAAGTAGTTATCACTCACCGGACAGGTTCTGCACCAGCTGGCTTCGATGCGGTTGTGATGGATGTGACATCAAGTGAGAGCGTAGATCAGGCCTTCACCGAGATTGAATCTAAGTGGGGTCAGCCTGAAATTATTGTTGCCAATGCCGGAATAACTAAAGATGGTTTGGTTTTAAGAATGAGTGATGCTGATTTTGAAGATGTCATTGACGCGAATTTAACCGGAGCTTTCCGTGTCGCGCGTAGAAGCACGAAAGGCTTACTCAAATTAAAACGCGGTCGGTTGATTTTTATTGGTTCAGTTGTTGGGGGAGTTGGAGCTGCTGGGCAAGTTAACTACTCAGCAAGTAAAGCTGGTCTGCTTGGGATGGCTAGATCCTTTGCCCGTGAATTAGGTTCGCGTGGAATTACCGCAAATGTAATTGCCCCCGGTTTTGTTGAGACTGATATGACAGCAACGTTAGATCAGAAGCGCAGATCTGAAATAGCCGGTTCGGTGCCTTTGGGTCGATTCTGTTCGGCACAAGAGATTGCGGGAGTGGTGTCATTTATAGCTTCCCCTGCAGCAAGTTATATTACTGGGGCCTTAATTCCAGTTGATGGCGGATTAGGAATGGGGCATTAAATGGGAATCCTTGAAGGAAAAAATATATTAGTAACTGGTGTGTTAACTGATGGATCGATCGCTTTTCACATTGCAAAACTTGCACAAGAACAAGGCGCAAAAGTAGTTCTATCTTCATTTGGTCGAGCGATGAGTTTGACTACTCGCATCTCTGCCAGATTGCCACAGACTGCTCCAATAATCGAATTAGATGTAACCAATCAAGAACATCTTGACGCGCTCCCATCTCGGATTAAAGAATACCTTCCTCATCTAGATGGTGTAGTTCACTCAATTGGTTTCGCACCTGCTGCCGCACTCGGTGGAAATTTTCTAAATACTTCTTGGGAAGATGTAGCAACTGCGGTTCAAGTATCTGCATACTCACTCAAATCATTGACCATGGCGGCGCGACCACTCTTTAAAGATGGTGGATCAGTAGTCGCTTTAGATTTTGATGCAACTGTCGCATGGCCAAAATACGATTGGATGGGTGTAGCCAAGGCTGCTCTCGAATCAACTTCTCGTTATTTGGCGAGAGATTTAGGGGCAGAAAATATTCGAATAAATCTGGTTGCGGCTGGTCCAATTCGAACAATGGCAGCAAAGTCCATTCCGGGTTTCGATGAATTTGAAAAAGTGTGGAATGAGCGATCACCTCTAGCGTGGGATGTTACAGATCCTGTCCCAGCAGCCCAGGCGGTTGTAGCGCTACTTTCAGACTGGTTTCCTAAAACTACCGCTGAAATCATTCATGTAGACGGCGGTTTGCACGCAATGGGTGCTTAAAGGTAAAGTTCGACTCAGACCAGTGGCCTTGGCTACTGCAAGAGGAGCTCACCGCTCCCACCTACCTCGTTCTGCGAGATGGTTCGTCGAAAGTAAATCGCCCGTGGGCGCTCTTTTCTTTCCTTAGCGGTGCGCGATTTTTGCGGAGCAGCCTTGTTACATTCGTCGAGTTACGACAAATCAATAACAAATAGGTAGTAACCGAACTAAGGAGAACAAATCACAACTGAACCGCGCATTAATGACCGTATCCGCACACCCCAAATTCGTCTCATCGGACACACCGGAGAGCAAGTTGGAGTTGTCGATATCGAAGTAGCGCTACAGATGGCTGATGAAATTGGTTTAGATCTCGTTGAGATTGCGCCAGAAGCTAATCCACCTGTTTGCAAGATCATGGACTTTGGCAAGTACAAGTACGAAATTGCCCAAAAGGCTCGTGAAGCGCGTCAGAACCAGACCCACATTGTGGTGAAGGAAGTGCGATTGACACCGAAGATTGAAAATCACGATTACGAAACAAAACGTAGCGCAATCGAGAAATTCCTAAAGGGTGGCGACAAGGTAAAGATCACGATGAAATTCCGTGGACGTGAACAAACTCGTCCAGAACTCGGCTACAAACTCTTACAACGTCTTGCAGAGGATATTAAAGAGATTGGTTTTGTTGAATTCGCCCCTAAACAAGAGGGACGAAATATGACGATGGTGCTCGGACCGACGAAGAAGAAAACTGAAGCGGTTGCAGAACAGAAAGCGGCGCGAGCTGCTAAAGAGAAAGCGGCGCAAGCCGAGCAGTAATTAGTAGTGTCAACGACGAAGTACAGGAGAAGATAAATGCCAAAGATGAAGACCCACAGCGGTGCGAAGAAGACTTTTCGCGTAACCGGAACTGGAAAGATCATGCACGAGCGTGCCGGCAAACGCCACCTTTTGGAGCGCAAGTCATCTCGCGTTACTCGTCGTTTGAGTACCGAACAGTCAGCGAAGCCAACCGTCACAATGACAGCCAAGCGCATGCTTGGTCTTAAATAAGGAGGGTGAATTAAATGAGAGTAAAACGTGGAGTTCACGCTGCTAAGAAGCGTCGCACAACCCTTGAACGTGCCAGCGGATATCGCGGACAACGTTCACGCCTTTTCACAAAGGCAAAAGAACAAGTCACGCACTCAATGGTTTATGCCTTTAACGATCGTAAAGATAAGAAGGGTGATTTTCGTCAACTCTGGATCCAGCGCATTAACGCCGCAGCTCGCGAAAATGGAATGACGTACAACCGCTTTATCCAAGGCTTAAAAGCTGGTGGAGTCGAAGTCGATCGTCGCGTGCTTTCAGATATTGCAACAAATGATCCAGCGACTTTCAAGACGCTAGTTGATGTTGCACGTAAAAACCTCGTCAGTGCTTAATTAGCAACGATAAGAATCAGAAGTAAATGATAGAGAGCCTTCACTCGCCGCATATCGCGCGAGTGAAGGCTCTTATTTCTTCTAGAGGAAATAAAGAGCGAGCATCTCACGGCGAGTTCGTTGCAGAGGGTTTGCAATGTGCGCGCGAAGCGCTCAGCGCTACCTCAGGTCCACTTCTTAAAAGCCTTTATTTGACGGAGAGTGGTCAAGTTCGACTCAGTACGGCAGGTTTAGAAACCTCGCACCTTGATGTGACTTTAGTGAGTGAGCCGGTGATGTCTGCGATGTCATCAACAATTACACCGCAAGGAATATTAAGTATTTGTCAGATAAACGCGAAGCGATTAAACGACCTAAAACTTAGCGGTTCAACAAAATTCATTTATCTTCACGAGATACAAGACCCTGGAAACGCGGGAACAATCTTGCGTAGCGCTGATGCTATGGGAATCGGTGCTGTTTTTGCCTCACCGGGAAGCGTTGATATGTATTCCCCAAAAGTTGTTAGAGCAACAGCAGGTTCGCTCTGGCATATTCCACTATTCACTGGCGTAGCACTTGCTGAGATATCAGAACAATTTCCTACGTTAAAAAAATTAGCCCTCACATCTGATGGCAAAATTTCTTTACGAGAATTGAAGAATCTTGGTGATTGCATTGCCATCTTTGGTAATGAAGCACGGGGTATCGATACGGTCATGGGAGATGATGTAATAACAGTTCATATTCCGATGGCAGGAAATGCGGAGAGCCTAAATCTTTCTGCGGCTGCTTCTATTGTGATGTTTGAATTAACTTCGCTTTAGTCAAATATCCCGCCTCCAGCAAAGATGACAGGTTAGAATTCAGATATGAATTTAGAAGAGATTCCGCCTTTAGTGAGTGCTGCCAAGTCGGCGTTTACTCAGGCCCAAGATCTAGATTCTTTAAAAGCTGCTCGCCTAGCTCACCTAGGCGACAAGTCTCCAATCGCACTTGCTAGTCGTGGTCTGGGCGCCCTTGCGCCAGAGTTAAAAGCGAACGCTGGAAAAATCATTGGCGAAGCAAAGGCTGAAATTTCTGCTGCTTTGGAAACCGCGAATTCAAAACTGGAGGCGATTCGCGACGCCAAGGTCTTGTTGGAAGAAATCGTTGACATTACCTTGCCTCTAAATCGATCTCATCGCGGCGGACTTCATCCAATCAGCATTATTAAGAATGAAATAAGTGATTTTTTTATCGAACAAGGTTACGCCGTTGAAGAGGGTCCAGAATTGGAATCTGGTTGGTTAAATTTTGATGCTTTAAATATTCCTGCTGATCATCCCGCACGGACTATGCAAGATACTTTTTATATTGAACCAATTGAATCGGGGATGGTATTACGAACACAGACTTCACCGGTTCAGATTAGATCGATGCTCTCCCAAGAGCCACCAATTTATATGATTTGTCCGGGCCGAACATTTCGGGCTGATGAACTAGATGCCACTCATAGTCCGGTCTTTCATCAGGTAGAAGGTTTAGTCGTTGATAAAGGTATAACTATGGCGCATCTAAAAGGAACTCTTGATAATTTTGCGCAAGCAATGTTTGGTTCAGATGTAACCACGCGATTGCGACCATCTTATTTCCCATTCACAGAGCCAAGCGCTGAAGTAGATATCTTCTTCAATGGGCGATGGATTGAATGGGGCGGTTGCGGAATGGTAAATCCTAAAGTGCTTCAGACTTGTGGGATAGATACCGATATCTATAGTGGCTTCGCTTTCGGTATGGGCCTAGAAAGAACGTTAATGGTCCGACATAACATCACTGATATGCACGACATCGTTGAAGGCGATCTGCGTTTCACACGTCAATTCGGAGTTGGTCTCTAAATGCGCGCACCTTTATCTTGGATCAAAGAATTTGTAGAGATCCCTAAATCAATCACGGCACAAGAAATAGCAGATGGATTAATTCGAGTGGGTTTTGAGGTTGAAGATATTATTGAAGAGGGCGCTGGGTTAACTGGTCCGATTACCTTCGGAAAAGTATTATCAATTGAAGAGTTACTTGAGCATAAGAAACCGATCCGATATGTTGGTTTAGATTGTGGTGAGAAGGAAACTCGTTTTATCGTTTGTGGTGCCACCAATTTCGTTGTTGGAGACATCGTGGTTGTTGCCCTACCGGGTGCTGTTCTGCCAGGAGATTTCAAAATATCGGCTCGTGAGACCTATGGAAAAACTTCTAATGGAATGATTTGTTCATCTCGTGAATTAGCGCTTGGTGATGATCACGCAGGAATAATGGTTTTTTTGGAGGCACAGGTAAAGATCGGTGATGATGCAATAAAAGCTCTAGAGATTCATGACATTGTCTTTGATGTAGCGGTAAATCCTGATCGTGGATACGCGCTGAGTATTCGCGGAATAGCTCGAGAAGTCTCTGGTTCATTAGGACTCACCTTTACCGATCCAGTAGAGGCGCTACGCGATTTGAAGTTTCCTGAAAACGGAGTTGGAGTAGGTGCAAGTATTGCCGACCCCGAAACCGCTTCGGTTTTCTATCTACGCACACTCTCTAATTTCGATCCAGTTGCCGGCACTCCACTATGGATGCGACGTCGGATCGAAAAAATGGGAATGCGTTCAATTTCATTGGTTGTAGATGTAACCAATTATGTAATGCTGGAACTTGGGCAACCACTACACGCTTTCGATAAGGCAAAAATATCTGGAGGCTTAACGATTAAGCGCGCTGGAAAGGCGCAACCTTTTACAACTTTGGATGGCCAAGTGCGTCAGCTCTCCGCAGAGGATTTAATGGTTTGGGATGACCAGCAACCATTAGCGCTAGCAGGAACAATGGGTGGTCAGTTCTCAGAGATTTCAGAAACCACAACTGAAATTGCGCTGGAAGCTGTTCGTTTTGATCCAGTCGCAATAGCCAAGAATTCACGTCGCCATAAACTTTCATCGGAAGCATCTAGACGGTTAGAACGAAGCGTTGATCCATCACTGGCGGAGTTTGCCTCCGCTAGATTTGTACAGTTACTCACTGCCAATAGTTCGGCACAGCATGTCGCGACGGTCTCAGCCGGTGAGCCAAAGTATGCCCCGTTAGTAAAATTAGATCCTGAATATATTCCGCGTCTACTAGGGATGGAAATATCTCCGCAGGAAATTGCTAAAAATTTACGGTTGGTTGGTTGCGATGTAGATGAAGCGACCTTTGTAGTGGACCCACCATCGTGGCGTTCAGATTTGCAGACTCCAGCAGATTTAGCTGAAGAAGTAGCGCGCATGATTGGCTACGACAAGATTCCATCAATCCTTCCTCCGCGCCCAAAGCACGCATCACTCACTCATTTTCAGAAACGTCGTCGCGCCATCTCAGCCATGCTCGCAGCAAGAGGATTGGCAGAAGTTCAAACTTTTCCTTTTACCAATCAGGAAACGATCGATCAGATGGGATTCGTTGGCGAACGTGCAGCGACATATCGGATAGTAAACCCAATGTCGGAAGAGTTTCCTCTGATGCGAGTGCATTTAGTTCCCGGATTGATCGAAGTTGCGGCTCGAAATATAAGTCGTGGCGCAAAAGACTTTGCGATTTTCGAGATGGGATCAATCTTCAGAGGTTCGAAGGTGTTAACTAGTGCGGTCTCCCCAGAAATAGGAAAGCGACCTAGCCAGAAATTAATTAATGAGATATATGAGAGCGTTCCAGTCCAAGCATTTCATGTCGCAGGTTTACTAGTTGGAAAGATTGAGAATGAGGATTGGCAGGGTAAGGCTCGCTCATATAATTGGCAGGATGCGATTGCTTTAGCTCAGGATATTTTGCGGCTTTCAAATCTTGACTGGGAGGTCAAGCGATCAGATTTCGCTCCATGGCATCCGGGTCGATGCGCTGAAATAGTAGTTGCTGGAAAAGCAGTCGCGCACGCCGGTGAACTTCATCCGCGAATTATCGCAAAGTACGGACTTCCCGAGCGAAGCGTTGCCTTCGCGGTTGGGTTGAGCGCTCTTCCTGACTCTCCATTGGTACGGCCAACTCGGGTGGGCGTTATGCCGGCGGCGGTACAGGATGTTGCACTTATAGTCGATGAAAAAGTTAGCGCTCTTGAACTCGAGGTCGCACTACGTTCTGGGGCAGGCGAATTACTTGAATCGATATCGCTCTTTGATCGTTACGACAAAATCGGAGATGGGAAAGTCTCTCTCGCTTTTGCGATGACTTTCCGTGCCGTAGATCGAACACTAACTGGGGCGGAAGTTTCGGCGATGCGCGAGAGCGCAGTTGCTTCTGCTGTGAAAGCCACAGGAGCCACGCTGCGCACAGCCTCAGATGTATAAATATGCGTAAATGTGCATATTTATGCTAATCTAGAGAGATGAAAATCGGTGTGATCGGTGGAAGTGGTTATGCAGGCGGGGAGCTTCTTCGTTTACTGAGTGCTCATCCAAAGTTTGAAGTGGTCGCGATTTCCGCGCACTCCAATGCGGGGGAGCAGATTACATCCGTCCATCCTCATTTAACGCAATACGCCGATCGAGAGTTTTCTCCATTTAATCCAAATACTTTTATAGGGTGCGAGCTAATTTTTCTGGCACTCCCTCATGGCGAGAGTGCATCAGTGATTTTTCAGTTAAGTCCGAATATCAAGATCGTTGATTTAGGAGCGGATTACCGACTTGAAAGTGCAGCAAGTTGGGAAAAATATTATGGTGGCGCACACGCTGGTTCATGGGTTTATGGAGCGCCAGAATTGCCAGGTGCCCGCGCTCAAATAGCTTCTGCGTCACGAGTTGCAAATCCCGGATGTTACGCAACTGCCATCGCTCTCGGAATCGCACCAGCCGCGCAAATAGCTGACTTAACTGATGTCGTTGTCGTTGCAGCATCTGGCACAACGGGTGCGGGTCGTAGTGCAAAGATTAATTTGATAGCGAGTGAAGTTATGGGCAATTTAACTTCATATAAATTTGGGGGAGTACATCAACATACGCCGGAAATCGAGGAATCGATTACGAGGTCAACCGGCAAGAAAACGAGAATTTCTTTCACTCCGATCTTGGCTCCGATGCCACGTGGGATCCTTGCGTCAATTTCTATGAAATTAAATGTGGGTGTTGATTCAGAGTCAGTACGTTCCAGATATGTGGAAGCGTATGCAAATGAAAAATTTGTGAGCGTTCTGCCTGTAGGTCAAATGCCAAAGACTTCTGCGGTGCTCGGCAGTAATTATGTTGCGATTCAAGTGGCGGTAGATGAGCACACAAGTCGCTTAATAGTCAGCGTTGCCTTGGATAATCTAGTTAAAGGCGCTGCTGGGCAAGCACTTCAGAATGCAAATCTAATTTGTGGTTTTGATGAAGCACTTGGGTTAACTGACC
>JBBQEE010000011.1:0-13372 GCA_038320375.1 Candidatus Nanopelagicales bacterium | reverse complement strand
TCCCACAAATGATAACTTGGTCTCACTTGTGGATACGACAAGACTTTGATTCTCGGGTCTCTCAAATGAAGTTAAAGCACTAACTTTTACAGATTCATTCACTAAGCCGCTAATTTCACTGGTGAGATCCACTCCAGTCTCACCAATATTTTCGTTAAATGAATCAACCTTGAAATTTAAATTCTTGCCCATCAGGGCGAACCAGGTATGGATTTGATATGGCCCTAGATCGAGCAAACTCCCACCGCCCATTTCTGGATTCAATCGATAGTTGCCATCAAATTTTCCTGTAAAAGTAAAAGCGGAATCAACGGTTAGCAATTTCCCAACGCTTCCACTTTCGACCAATTTAACAAGCCGTTCGAATCGGGGATGCCAACGAGTCCAAATCGCTTCTACTAGTAATCGATCATTTGTAATGGCCGCTTCAGCCATTAATTTTGCTTCAACAGAATTAGTTGCCAGTGGTTTCTCGCAAAGCACATGCTTTCCAGCCTGCAGCGCCTTGATACTCCACTCACAATGTAAATGATTGGCGAGCGAAATATAAACAGCATCGACATCTGGGTCTGCTAATAATTCATCATACGAATTGTGAACTTTGATTGGTTCTAATGATGCTGAACGGCTCGGGTCACGACTAGCGACCGCCTGTAAAACACCATTGCTAGATCCGTGAACTGCTGGGGCGAGTGCGGTTGAGGCAACCCAACTTGCACCAATAAATCCCCAGCGCATTTTCACGCGCGAAGTAGTTGTGGTTCTATCGGAAGGCCATTAGCGAGCGCTGACTCTTCAGCCGCTTGCATGATTGAAACAACGTCCCGTGACTGCACAGCAGAGACGGTCATAGGAGTGCCCACATTTAGGAATTCAACTAGGGAGGCATGGAATGCATATGGAGTTGTAAAAATATGGTCAATTACTTCACTTGAACCATCTTCCCGCTGCAAGGTAATAATCGCTGGCAAATCTGCTGCCGCTTGTCCTGCGGCAGGATCCCAGTTACCAACTATCGCACCTTTAGTTCCCAATACGAAAAATTTTGGTTTGCGCGCTGCTGCTAAATCAGAGTTTGTAAATATTGCTATCACGCCATCTGTAAAGGTCAAAGTTACTTGGGCATGATCGGCATTGGTGACATGCGTCCACATTCGTTTCTGATTGAGCCCACTGACGTGATGCAAAGGGGACTTTATGACATCTAAAATTTGGTCAATGAAGTGACTTCCCCAATCGAAAATTGCTCCTCCAGAAACTGCAATTTCGGAGTGCCAATATGAACACGGTTTGGAATATCCACCGACGAAACTTTCGTAATGAAACACCTCACCAATTGCACCTGAATTGATGAGTGACTTAATGGTTAGGAAGTCTGCGTCATAACGACGGTTTTGATAAACGACTAATAAGAGATTAGCGGCGTTGGCGAGCGCCATTAATTCATCACATTCGTCTTTGGTCAGCGCCATTGGTTTTTCCAGAACTACATTGATTCCTCGCTTAAGCGCTTCTTTAGCCCATGAATAGTGACTATTTGGAGGAGTTGATATGACAACTAAATCAATTCTGCCTGAATTCAACATCTCTGTTGCATCGGCAAAGGTCTTCGCCTCTGGAGCTAATAACAAGGCGGCCGCCAGACGATCTGGATTGGTGTCACATACTGCAGTCAGCACCATTCCATCAGTGGCTAATACCGCTTTATTATGTTCGTCACCAATTGCACCGTAGGCCAAAAGTCCGACTCTTATATTTTTTGCTGACAACGAATAGCCCCCATGTTTTAGATTACTTGCGGAGTTTAACTGAGCATCTACTAATTCGCGATGTGAGAACTATTTGCAACAAGCCAAATTACATGTTTCTGCTTTCTATAAAATAGTGTATCCTTTAATTAGTTGAATTTTCAACTAATTCGAATTGGAGTCAAATGTCATCTTTATTAGTAATTGAAGTCAGCCCCGGCGGCGAGCATTCGGTTTCACGTTCAATATCAAAAGAATTTATTTCAGCGTGGTCAGCCAAAAATTCTGGCGGAAGTATTTTCACTCGTGACCTTGCTGTTAACCCAATCGCCCACCTAGATGGCGAAGCAATTTTTGCTGGTTACACACCAGAGGAAGCCCACTCAGAAGGAATGGTTCGCAAGCACGCTTTCCGTCACGAATTAATTACAGAAATTACTTCTGTTGATCACATTCTTATCTCCTCACCAATGTGGAACTGGGCTATCCCATCAGTTCTTAAAGCGTACTTTGATCAAATTATTCTTCCCGGAACTCTTGATGGTTCAGGTGCCGCAGGCTTAACTGGTAAGAAAGTAACCGCCATTGTTGCTCAGGGTGGTTCATACGCTGAAGGTGCACCACGCCACGGCTGGGATTATGAGACTGGTTACATTAAGTTGGTAGCAAACGCTCTTGGTTCAACCGATGTGGAAATTATTCTGGCCGAGTTAACTCTTGCCGGAGTCGTTCCCGGAATGGATGATTTAATTCCAAAGAAAGAAGCATCAATTGCAGCAGCAATCGCATCTGCGAAGGTTCGCGCTGCTCTCTAACATCCTTAACTGTTTCAAAAATTGCTCAGCCTCTAGATTCAATTCTGGGGGCTGAGCAATTTTATTTTAAGACTTTTTAAATACGAGAGAGCATTGCTTTCATCTGAGTGATCTCTGCAGATTGATCAGCAATAATTTGAAGGCCAAATGCCTTTATCTCTTTATTTTTAGCGTCATCGATCATGCTAGTCATATCAATCGCTCCATCATGGTGACCGATCATTCCCTCAAGCCACAATGTATCGAATTTGGTACCAACAGAATTCTTTAGCTCAGCCAAGTCGCTCTCGCTTAACATCCCACTCATGCTGTGACCCATAGCCCCCATTTCGGTGCCTGCACCAGCTTGATCGAGCCACGCTTTCATCTTAATAATTTCAGCACCTTGGGATGTTGTAATTCTTTTTGCCAGCGAAAGAAGTTCTTGATCTTTTGATTTATTTATCGCGATTTCAGACATACCAATCGCTTGCTGGTGATGCGGAATCATCATCTGCAAAAACATAATGTCCGCACTCGTTAAATCAGAGTCCGCACTTTGCATGCCACCCATGCTGTGACCCATATGCCCGGCGCTGGTATTCGAACTCTCTCCCCGAAGTACCAGACCACCAATTACTGCTAGTAAAACAACAATCGCCGAAATCAGCGCTCCGGTTTTTTTATTAATAGTTATCTGCATTTAGGACCCTTTCGACATTTAAAATATATCACTTAAATCTTTAAGTGTAACTCTGAAAATTACCTTCTTAGAACTTGCTGATAAAGCCGCAGGGTTTCTTGAGCGATTTGATCCCAGCTAAAATTACTTATCGCACGTTCTCGACCGGCTTTGCCGTAGCGTTCCAGCCGATCGGGATCAGCCATCATTTCGGTAATTTTGGCTGAAAGTACCGATTCAAGAGCAATTCCATCACCGGTGTAGTGAATTAACTCACCTGTTTGGTTATTTGCAACTACTTCCGGGATGCCGCCGACATCGGTGGCTAATACTGCTGTTTCGCAGGCCATCGCTTCTAAGTTAACGATCCCAAGTGGTTCATATATTGATGGACATACAAATAGCTTTGCTGAACTTAACAATGAAATTACTTCATTTTGAGGAAGCATCTTTTCAAACCACCAAACATTTCCACGTTCTGCTTGTAGCTCTGCAATCGCTTTTGCAACTTCGGCACCAATGGCTGGCTCATCAGGGCTACCAGCTGCAAGTACAAGTCCAATATGTTTTGGCACATTTTTCCAAGCCGCTAATAAATGTCCTAAGCCTTTCTGGCGTGTAATTCGCCCAACAAATATTGCGTAATCACCTGAAATTTTATATTTCGCCAAGAGTTCCGGATCAGGCTTGGGTGAGTATTGCTCAGTGTCAATCCCATTGAGGATTGCAAAAACTTTCTCAGGATCTAAATTTGGATATGCGCGAAGGACATCTCGCTTCATGCCTTGGCTGACGGCGATAATCGCATCCGCCCCTTCATAGGCAGTTTTTTCTGCCCATGATGAAACTCGATATCCACCACCAATTTGTTCAGCTTTCCATGGTCGGTCAGGTTCGAGTGAGTGCGCACTAATTACATGCTTTGTGCCATTTAGTAATTTTGAAAAGTGTCCCGCCATATTGGCATACCAAGTATGCGAATGAACAATGTCGACCCCGAATAAACCTTGAGCAATCATTAAATCTGTCGCAAGGGCTTGCATCGCTGGATTAAGAGCCTCGCTCGACTCGGGTAATTGGTAGGCGATGGCATCTAATCTTGGTTCACCAAAGCAATGGACCGATAAATCAATTTCGCTTTTGAGTTGATTAAGTGCCTGAGAGAGGTATTTAACATGAACCCCAGCACCTCCATAGATATGTGGAGGCCACTCTTTTGTAACTAATCCGACTTTCATTGGATCCCCCAGATCATAGGTTTACTCCCCTTATCTTAGAACCCGATTTCGACTACCGTTTGCCCTATGCGAAAGCGCGATGACTTAATTTCAATCGTTCTCGCCGGCGGAGAAGGCAAGCGCCTGATGCCACTAACTGCCGATCGCGCGAAGCCAGCAGTTCCTTTTGGTGGCGCCTACCGCTTGATAGATTTCGTTCTCTCAAATTTAGTAAATGCGCATATGCGAAAGATTGCAGTACTTACACAATATAAATCTCACTCACTAGATCGCCACATAACTACAACGTGGCGAATGTCATCTCTATTAAATAATTATGTTGCACCAATTCCTGCACAGCAGCGCCTTGGTCCTCGTTGGTATATGGGTTCCGCGGATGCAATTTTACAAAATTTAAATTTAATTCATGATGAAAATCCTGATTATGTTCTCGTCTTTGGTGCTGATCACGTTTATCGTATGGATCCAGAGCAAATGTTTGATTTTCACCGCGAAAAAGATGCGGGAGCCACAGTTGCAGCTATTCGCGTGAAACGATCTGAAGCAAGTGAATTTGGCGTAATCGAATTAGAAGCCGATGGATTCACCATTAAAGCGTTCCATGAGAAACCAATTGATCCTCCGGGAATTCCGGGCAACCCTGAGTACTCATTAGTTTCAATGGGAAATTACATTTTCAAGCGTGATGTTATGGAGAGAGTTCTTCTGGAAGATTCAGAGCATACTGATAGTAAACATGATCTAGGTACTAACGTAATTCCGCGATTGGCACGTGAAGGCCTAGCAGTCGCTTATGATTTTGAAAATAATCACGTACCCGGTGAAAGTGATCGTGATCACGGATATTGGCGAGATGTAGGAAGTATTGATACTTACTATGACGCTCACATGGATTTAGTATCTGTTCACCCAATCTTTAATCTTTATAACCGTGAGTGGCCAGTTCTTACTAATTTACCTCCACTACCGCCCGCTAAGTTTTCTGAAAATGGTACAGCTGTAGATTCAATCGTTGGTGCGGGAACAATTATCTCTGGTGCGCGTATCGAAAGGTCAGTCGTCTCATTTGATGTTCATGCGGCAAAAAATGCCCTGATCCAAGGTTCGGTGATTATGCCCTCTGTGCACATTGGGGCAAATTCAATTGTTAGAAACGCGATATTAGATAAAAATGTAGTTGTAGAGCCAGGCGCACAAATTGGCATAGACCCCGAAAAAGATCGTGCGCGATTTACGGTTTCTGAGGGGGGAATAGTAATTGTCGGAAAAGGTGGAATCGTTAAAGCTTAATTTCTATTTGCCAGCCAGACCTGAACAGTATGTGGACGCAAAATTGTTACATCTCCATCCAGTGCGATGCGTGGCTCATAACTTTCGATTCCTTCTGATGAATCAAAAATTGAGCGGTAGGAACTTCCCCATTTAGCATGAGGTAATACAAAGTTAATTGGTCTGTGGTCGCCATTTAAAAGCACGAGCATTCCTTGGTCGGATGTCGCTTCTAAGTACATACCCAAGGTGCGAAAACTTTCGGCCGACCAATCTTCACTAGACATCTCTTTACCTGAAGCGCTAAACCATGCCAAATCTTTACGGGCAGTATTGAGATCTAATTCACCAGTAAAGAAAGTTCGCGCAACTGGTGCTAAATACTTGCGGCGAATTGAGATTAGAACAGTAGTAGTTTCCAGTAGCTCTTTTGCTTTTTCATCTAAATCCCAAGATAGCGCCCAACCGCCATCAAATGAATCCGGACCATTTAATTCATCTCTTCTTTTGTTTTTAGGAAGCGAGTAAGCATTATTTGAACCAGATTGAGATCTTCCAACTTCATCTCCCATCGTGATCATTGGAACTCCGGAAGAAAGAAGCAATGACGCTAATAGACTTTTTTGAAGCCTCATTCGCAGATCATTTATAACAAGGTCAACAGTCTGGCCTTCATGACCTAAATTCCAAGAATAATTAGAATGAGTTCCATCCCGATTATCTTCCATATTGGCGCTGTTATCTTTATGTTGATACGAAACTAAGTCTGCGAGAGTAAAACCATCATGAGCAGTTATGAAATTAATACAAGAAGTGGGGCCGCGGTAATCAAAAATATCTTGCGATCCACTCAATCGAGTAGCAACCACTCCGGTGCCAGCAGAGTTATCGGTCAGCCAAAACTTCCGAATTACATCGCGGAACTGATCATTCCACTCTCGCCATGGATAAGGGAAAGCTCCCAGTGCATAACCTTGGGTATCCCATGGCTCAGCTATTAATTTTCTTTCCCGCAGTACTGGGTCCGAAACAATCGCGACAATGAGTGCACTAACACCATCAATTTCGTTACGCCGTCTCGCGAGTGCTGATGCCAAATCAAATCTAAATCCATCGACCCCAATAGTTTCTGTCCACCAACGAAGGGAGTCAACAATCATTCGGGCTACAAATGGTCGGCTGGCATCAACAGTATTTCCGCAACCAGTCACATCATCGTAAATATCATCTGTAACTCTGCGATAAAAAGTTTTACTATCAATACCTCTAAATGAAAGTGTTGGGCCACCAACTCCACCTTCGCCCGTATGGTTGTAAACAACATCTAAAATAACTTCAATCCCCGCCTCGTGTAAGGCGCTTACGGCATCGCGAAGTTCGGTAATTGGATTCTGAGTTGCTGCATATTCACCATGCGGTGCACTAAAAGCGATTGGGTTATATCCCCAGTGGTTAATTCGTCCTCGATCATTGATTGCGGGCTCAGTCATAAAAGCATGAATCGGTAGTAACTCCAGTGCGGTAATACCTAAATTCTTTAAGTAAGCAATCGTACTTGGGTGCCCTAGTGCTTTATAAGTACCGCGTTCATTTTCAGGAATCTCTAGATTAAATTCACTGATGCCACGAACGTGTGCTTCATAGATGACCGTTTGTGACCAAGGGGTGCGGATCCTTGTTTGATCACTCTTGTAGTTTTCAGTAACAACTGAATACGGAACATACCCAGCAGAATCACGAGTATCCATAATTGTTGTATCGCCAGTTCCTAATAAATCTGAACTCACGTGGCTATATATTTCTGGTGCGAATTTAACTTCTCCGCTAAGTAAGTGAGCATAAGGATCAATTAATAACTTATGAGGATTGAATCTCCATCCATGCAACGGATCCCACTTGCCATCTATTCGATAGCCATAAAGCTGACCAGCGCTAATCCCTTCGAAGTAGCCATGGAAAATCGGCCCATTTCTATCTACTAATTCGTGCTGAGTTTCAACTAATTGCCCATTAATTTCATTAAAAAAACATAATGTGACTTTCTCTGCCGCTGATGCCCAGATTGCAAAATTTGTACCGTGGTCGGTGAGATTTGCACCCAGGTATCTTTGATCCGCTTTTGCCACTCAGGCACAATACAAATAAATTGTGGCAAGTGGTGGGATTCGCAGTACTGCATGGGCTGGAAATCCTTTGTATTCAGTCTTTATTGTAACAATCTCATTATTTACAACGCCTGATCCACCATATTTGACGTCATCTGTATTTAATATCTCCCGCCAAGGGCCAACAGTTGGCAGAGGTAATACATAATTTTCTTGCGGAACAGGAGAGAAATTGGTTATACAGATTACTGGTGCTGATTTGCCATCACTTCTCGCAAAGGCCAAAGTATTTCCTGCCGCATCATCTCCAACTAACCATTGAAAACCTTCTGGGCTGATATCACGCTGCCACATTGGGCTCGCTGATTTATAAAATTTATTTAATTCCTTCACTAACGTTTGAACTCCCTGATGCTCGGAATATTCAGTTAGGTGCCAATCTAATGATTGATCAGCGTTCCACTCAGCGTTTTGCGCAAATTCGCATCCCATAAACAATAACTTCTTGCCTGGATGTGCCCACATGAATCCATATAGAGCCCGCAAGGTTGCCAATTTCTGCCAACGATCCCCCGGGATGCGATCTAAGAGTGAACCTTTACCGTGAACAACCTCATCATGCGAGAAAGGCAGCAGGAAATTTTCTGACCAAGCGTAAAGAATTGTGAATGTAATTTCATTGTGGTGATACATGCGATGGATCGGTTCGTGACCAATATATTCAAGGGTGTCATGCATCCAGCCCATATTCCATTTAAAACCAAAACCTAATCCGTTTTCACTAGTTGGTTTTGTAACACCACCCCATGCAGTTGATTCTTCAGCAATCATTATGATTCCAGGAACACCTTTATAACAGGTTGCGGTTAACTCTTGTAGAAATGCCACTGCACCTAGATTCTCTCTCCCACCATCTTTATTGGGAATCCATTCGCCTTCTTTTCGGGAGTAATCGAGATATAACATTGAAGCCACCGCATCAACTCGAATTCCGTCAATGTGAAATTCAGATAGCCAGTACAAAGCGCTCGAGACTAGAAAATTGCGAACTTCATTTCTTTCATAGTTAAAGATTAAAGTTCCCCAATCCGGGTGTTCTCCGATTCTGGGATCTTCATGTTCATATAACGCGGTGCCATCAAATTTCGCTAACGCCCACTCATCTTTGGGAAAGTGAGCTGGAACCCAATCAACGATCACTCCGATACCCGCAAGATGCATGGCATCGACTAGATATCTAAATTCATCGGGGGTACCAAAACGAGAAGTTGGTGCGTAAAAAGAGGTTACTTGATATCCCCATGATGGTGAATACGGATGTTCAGTAATAGGAAGTAACTCGATATGGGTGAAGCCCATTTCTTTAACGTAATTAACTAATTCCGTTGATAAATCCACATAGCTAAGTCCGGGTTTCCATGAGCCAAGATGCACCTCGTAAATCGAGACTGCTTCATTCCAATACTGTGAGCGGCTACGTTTTTGAATCCACTTCTCATCTTTAAATATGTAATTGCTTTCATCGACAATCGAGGCTGTATGTGGCGGATGCTCAGTTGCGCGGGCCATTGGATCGGCGTGATCTACCCAATTATTTCCAGCACCTAAAATCGCAAATTTATATTTAGTCCCCGCGCCAACGTTAGGAACAAATATCTCCCAAAGACCATTATTGCCAAGTGGAATCATCGGGTGGGATTTCTTATCCCAAAAATTAAAATCACTTATCAGGCTCACTGCTCTGGCATTTGGTGCCCACACAGAGAAGCAAGTACCTAAAAGTTCTCCATCTGATTGCCTTTTTACGTGAGAGCCTAAAACTTCCCAAAGTTTTTCATGTCGGCCTTCAGAAATTAGATGTATATCCAATTCACCCAACGATGAATGTGGATTTAAATACCCAACAGGTTTGGAGTTATCGATGGGAGAGAGCGCCCGTCGCCCAAAGATCTTGCTAAGTAATTTCATAAGATAACTCTTAGTAAATGTCCTACTTGACCATGCGGGCGCGCTGGATCTAAGCGAACAAATGTGTTCTCAGACCAAGTCATTACTGATCCAGTCAGTAAGTCTTTTACTGTGAATGAATCTTGATTTAATCCAAGCGCCCCTAAATTCCAATGAACCATAGACTCTTGAGCCCTAATTGGATCGAGATTAACAACAACTAAAATCAAATTATCATCTTCTCGTTTCGAGTAAGCAATTATCTGATCGGAATCACTTTGATGGAATTCAAGATTTCGTAAGCGCGCTAGAGCAGGATTTTCGCGTCGAATTGAATTCAACTGTGCAATAAATGGTGAGAGAGATAGATCATTTTTTTCAGCAAGTTCCCAATCTCTTACCTTTATCTCGTACTTCTCGCTATCTCGGTATTCCTCTCCCCCTTCCTGAAATGCTAAGTGTTCATAAAGTTCAAAGCCGGCATACATTCCCCAAGAGGGGCTCAAGGTTGCAGCCAACAACGAACGCTGGGCAAATATCGCAGGATTACCGCTCTGTAAATGAAAAGGCAAAATATCAGGCGTATTCACCCAAAAGTTTGGTCTAAAGAAAGCCGATGTTGTCTTAGAAACTTCTTGGCCATATTCAATTAGCTCATTTTTTGAAGTACGCCACGTAAAGTAAGTGTAGGACTGTTGGAATCCACCCTTACCAAGAGCGTGCATCATTGCCGGACGCGTGAATGCTTCGGCTAGAAATATCACTTCTGGATTGGTCGCATTGACCGTTCTGATTACATCTTCCCAAAAAGAGACTGGCTTTGTGTGTGGGTTATCGACCCTAAAAATCTTTACACCTTTGCTAATCCAAAATTTAAGAACTCGAACGCTCTCATTTCGAATACCTTCATAATCGTTATCAAAATTAATGGGATAAATATCTTGATACTTTTTTGGAGGATTTTCAGCGTACGCGATTCTTCCATCCGGACGTTTGGTAAACCATTCTGAGTTACTTTTAACCCACGGATGATCTGGCGAAACTTGTAAGGCAAAATCCATGGCAATCTCTATTTTTAATTTTTCTGCGGCTTTCACGAAAGTTTCAAAATCTGCCATTGTTCCAAGTTCAGGATTTATCGCATCATGCCCACCTACCGCGCCTCCGATTGCCCATGGAACTCCCGGATCAGAGTCAACGGGATTCAAAGTGTTGTTTCGGCCTTTCCGGAATGCTGCTCCTATTGGATGAATAGGTGGCAGATATAAAACATCAAAACCCATTTTTGCAACACGCGCTAATGATTTTTCAGCTGTTTTGAATGTTCCAGAAACTAACGAGCCATCGCTTTTCTTAATGGCACCTTCACTTCGTGGGAAAAATTCATACCAAGCCCCGACCAGCGCTCTTTCGCGCTCCGCGTAAATTGGAAACTTTTCTCCAACCGCTACATATCTGCGTGTTGGATATTTCGTGAGAATATTCTGCACTTCCGTTGATGTCGCAATTTCAAAGCGCTCTATTGGGCTCAATTTAGCGTTGCCAAGTGACTTTTCCACTTGAGAGAGAATCTTTATCTCTTTAGAACTTAAAACATCAGCTCTGCTTTCCAAGGCAAACTTAAAAACTTCTACCCCGATCTGACAACACAACTCAGGGTCGATATCGGCGGGGATTTTTATTCCGCTATCGTGAACCCAAGTTCCGAATGGATCGTCATAAGCCTCAATATGAAAACTCCACTTTCCAAGACTTTCAACTCGTAATTCCGCTTCGTATCGATCGGTTCCTGGCCAAATCTGCTTTATATGTGTTCGATAACGCTCAACTCCATTTGAATCCGTCAGGACAACTTGGACACCCAAATGATCGTGTCCCTCTCGAGTAACGGTTGCGCCAACTAAAATTCGTTCGTTGACGACAGCCTTTACGGGTTTAAATTCACCTTCAAAATAAACTGTCGGGGTAACATCGGAAATTGGAAAGCGATGTTTCATGGAGCGAACTTTACATTGAAGTTAGCAACAAGTGAATAGAAACAGAAATTTATGACTGATTTAAAGAATTTAAAATAAGCCCTGCAGTTCTTTGTGCGGCTGAAAGCGCACCTTGTATATGTCCGGCTGAATCAGTTGCAGTTTCGGTTGATGTGAAGTAAAGCCGATTATCGAAATAAGCATTACATAGAACCTTCGACCCAAATAATTGGTAGTCGGTAAGCCCAGAAACATTTGGTGGTGAAATTAATTCTGACAAGCTCCAATCTTGGATTAGTAGAGAATTAGGAACAGCGGCTTGCGAACCAAATAAGTGAACTAATTGAGAGATTGCCTCAGATTTTGTCACCGCTACTGGGCTGAAACCAAAAAGTGCACCAAAACTTCCTGATTCATCACTGATGTCATGAATTTCTCGAAGTGGACCCACATGACTGATAGCGCTACCCGCTAATCCGTTCTCGCGCCAAAATGGTGTGTCATAAATAGCAACTACTTTTCTAATTGCTCCCATCCACACCGGCGTACGAGATGCAATTTTAGTTAATTCTTGCGGTAGTGAGGGGCTGAAATTTATATTGGAGAGAGCAGTTGATGGTGCTACAGCCAGAACTACGGAATCTGAAATCCATTCACCACTATTAGAAGAAACTTTAATTTTTTCTTGAATTTCTATCGCATTGACTCTGGTTCCTAGTTTTATAGAGTCTTCAGGTAGCTTGTCAGCAAGCGCCTGTGCGAGAGTTTGCATTCCTCCAGAAATTCGCATCCCTTTTTGGTCTAGTGGGTTTCCTTTGAGCCGAACAGCTCCCTCGGATGATTGATACATCGCATCACCATTAACAAATTGTGGGAATGTTTTTAGGCCGCACTCTGAAATGACATCAAATACATCTTTTTCGTTCTGCCAAAACCAAGTTGCCCCTAAATCAACTCCTGGTTTAACAGTTAACAATCTTCCACCAATTCGATCGTTTGCTTCGAGCACAACAACTGAAACACCTGCACTATCTAAAATTCCTGCGAGTTTTAGCCCACTGGGTCCAGCACCAACGATTACCACTTTAACAAATTGACTCACAAGCAAACCTTTCAGATGGATTCAAGAGCAGTGCAAGTCAAAGTAGAGTGCAAATCTATTTACTTTGGAATGTTTTTCCATTATCGATAGAAGTATAGATTGAGGCGCCAGAAGCGACCACAATTAGCGCAGTGGAATGGCTCAAGACCGCTATTTCTTGATCAAATGTGTAAACCTTTTTCCATGAATCACCCTGATCAGCAGAGGCCAGAAGCTCTCTTCCGGATGAAGCAATAAGCCGTTTAGTATTCCACTCAATTCCTGATACTTTGGTTTTTAACGAAATCGCTTTACTTGACTTGAAGGCGTTATCTGTTTTAAATAATTTTCCTTGACGAATTGCTATAGCTGACTGGGCTTTTGATGGATTTGGAGCAATGTCTAAGAAAGTATTTTTTCCTTGCTTGCTCCAAGTCTTCCCGAGATCCTTTGAGTAAAGTAGATCACCGCTACCTGAATCGCCACCATAAATTTCATTCTTTGAAACTTCAAGTAGATGAAAGTCGACTTC
>JBBQEE010000010.1:0-13711 GCA_038320375.1 Candidatus Nanopelagicales bacterium | reverse complement strand
CATCTCGTATGCGAGTCCAAAGGTCAGCACTTAATGTCGGATCCCAAATCACAACTGATCCAACACCTTCAACTCGTCCATTTGCATTTGAAATTGGAACAGTAAGAGTTCTCACATTTCCAGAAGATAAACCACGCATTTGTTTTGCCAGTTCCAGAAGATCGTTCTCGTTTAAATTCTCATCTAATTTGACTGTTGAAATAGCGGCGTTCATAAAATTAACAAGCTTTATTGGATTAAGTAGAACTCCAGTGCTTGTTGCTTTCTTGATTACCGAACTCATGAATTGTTGTTGACGTTGCATTCGTCCAATATCTCCACGTCCGTCAAAATCACGCGTACGTACATATTTCAGCGCTTCAATACCGTTTAACGTATGAGTCCCAGCAGCAAGAACTAGGTGACTTTTTGGGTCATCGATATCTACTTTGGTACAGACTTCAATTCCATCTAGTACATTTACGATTCCAGCAAATCCGGCAAAACTTACTTCTATGTAGTGATCTACCTTCAAATTAGTGGCACGTTCAATTGTCTGAATTAAAAGGGGAGCGCCACCAAAAGCAAATGCTGCATTTAACTTATTTTGGCGATCTGGAATTTGTGATTTTCCATCACTACTTAAATGAGCAGGAATAGTTACTAAGGAATCACGGGGTAGAG
This sequence comes from Candidatus Nanopelagicales bacterium, assembly GCA_038320375.1. Classification (GTDB taxonomy): domain Bacteria; phylum Actinomycetota; class Actinomycetes; order Nanopelagicales; family Nanopelagicaceae; genus Planktophila. Next base: position 13,048 of record JBBQEE010000010.1, on the reverse strand, counting down.
ATACTAGAAATGCCTTATCGCGATCTTTGCTTATGTGAACCAACAACATTGTGTCCGAGCGCCCACCCGCTGCGGTTTTTGTTGAACCAACTCGCAGAAGTTTCATTTCCTCTTTGGTTAAACCTTCGCGAGTATCTGATCCGACTAAAAGATAATTTAGAGCAGTTGAGGTTTTTTCTGGTCGGTCATCAAGACCCGAGAAGACGTTAATTCGGGCAATTTTTCCACTTACTTGACCTAATCCAATCCAAGAGAGCGATGCGAGCACCACAACACCCAGCGAAAGTGATGTAATTACCTTTATTGCTCGTTTTGTTTTCACATGCGAACTCTACTTGGGCGATAGCGTGAAGGGGTTATGGCGACATTATTGGGCGAGTTATCTGCCTCACCGGCTATCAGCGTTATCTTGCCTGTTCTTAACGAAGCTCCGCATTTAGAAGAATCGATATCCGCAATTCTTGCGCAGGATTATCACGGTGATTTTCAAGTGATTCTTGCATTAGGGCCCTCTAAGGATGACACAAATCAAATTGCTGAAAAAATTGCTGAGGGCGACAAGCGAGTTATATTAATTTCAAATCCGAGTGGAAAAACTGCTGCTGGATTAAATCTGGCGATTGCTAAATCACAGAATCCAGTCATTGTTCGAGTTGATGGACATGCAAAAATTCCACAGAATTACCTTTCATTAGTGATTCAAATTTTACGAAGTACTGGAGGAGTAAATGTTGGTGGCGTAATGGCCGCTGAGGGGGTCACTTCGTTTGAGAAGGCAGTTGCTCGTGCAATGCGCAGCCCACTTGGAGTAGGTGCTTCACGTTTCCATACTGGTGGCGCTGCTGGCGAAGTAGATACTGTCTATCTTGGAGCATTCTTGCGCGAAGCGGTTGTTGCTATTGGTGGCTTTGATGAACGTTATAAACGTGCACAGGACTGGGAGTTAAATCATCGCCTGAGAAAAAATGGTGGAAAAATTTATTTTGATCCACGCTTACAAGTCACTTATCGACCTAGGCCGTCACTGTGGAAACTGGCCAAACAATATTTTCAATATGGAACATGGCGCCGCGTCGTATCTCGTAGCCATTCAGGAACAACCAATCTCAGATATTTAGCACCACCATTTGCGGTGACTGGAACTTTATTTTCATTGATAGCAGGATTCGGAATTAATTCATTTTTTTATATTCCAGCCGCTATTTATGGCCTCTTTGTTCTGATTTCATCTGCCGTGATTGCTAAGTCATTTAGCGAGTATTTTGCACTTCTTGCGATCATTCCGACAATGCACTTCTCATGGGGAACTGGATTCATTACTTCTACTAAAGCTCTACGGTAGCCTTCTCCTATATGAGCACTCCAGTATCGGTTTACGAACCATTTCGCGCGGGGCTACCTCCACTTGGTAGCTACCTTCGTTCGCTCTGGGCGCGCCGCTCTTTTATTTCGGAGTTCTCGCGTTCTGAGCTTCGTGAACAAAATTATGGATCAGTTTTTGGACAGTTATGGTTAGTGCTTAATCCGCTACTTCTATCAGGAGTTTATTTTCTTTTAATCTACATAATCCGCGGGAGTAGCGATGCCACGAGGTATGGACACTTAACCGCAAGTTTATTTTTGTTCTATTTAGTTAGTAATAGCCTGAGTGGCGGGGTTAAATCAATTACAGCTGGCCAGCGACTAATTCTTAACACCGCTTTTCCAAGAGTTATGTTGCCAATATCTGCAGTTGTTATCGCACTCTTTAAATTTGTGCCGACCCTTGTAGTTTTCTTAGCCATGCGCACGATCCTCGGTCTTGAATTTTCTTGGCAAATGTTGTGGGCAATTCCAGTTATTGCAATAGCTCTCTTAATGGGGCTCGGAATGGCCATTTTAATTTCCTGCATTAACGTCTACTTTCGAGATATTGCAAGTTTTCTTCCCTACTTAACGAGAAGTTTGCTTTATTTATCGCCAATTCTTTATCAAGCATCAGATCTATCAGATAACTTAATAAAGTTTGAAATTGCTAATCCAATTTTCTATCTTCTTGATGCATGGTCGCAAGCCATGGTCTTTGGCCAAGCGCCAACTTTATTTTCAATGCTCCATAGCCTTATTTGGGCACTCGTAATTTTCTTGATTGGAACCTACTTCTTTTTATCTAGGGAGCGTGATTTCGCTGTCCGACTCTAGAGTGCACATAGAACATGGTTTGGCAGTATCGGTTCAGAACATTGGATTGACTTACAAAACTTCAATAGATAAACGACCAACGTTAAAAACTCGCTTAAAATCATTTGGCCGTGGAAAAAACCACATCAGAGTTGTTAATGCACTCAGTGAAGTCAATCTAGATATTCAGTACGGAACAGTTTTAGGAGTAATTGGTTCAAATGGTGCTGGCAAATCTTCATTAATGCGAGTTATTTCAGGAATTGTTCCTCCTACTTCAGGACGAGTTGAAGTACATGGATCTGTAAGCACTTTGTTAGCACTTGGAGTTGGTTTTAATCCTTCCATGACGGGCCGTGCAAATGTTTATCTTGGTGGATTGGCAGCAGGCATGGCCCGTAGCGATATCGATGCCCAATTTGATGCGATCGCTGAATTCTCCGAACTCGGAGAAGCGATAGATGCACCAATGCGAACATATTCTTCAGGAATGTTTGCTCGCTTGGCTTTTTCTGTGGCAGCCACAGTCGAACCTGACATTTTAATTGTGGATGAGGCGTTGAGTACTGGTGATGCTCACTTCAAACAAAAAAGCTTAAATCGAATTAAAGAGTTGAGAACCGCTGATCGGGCGCTAATTTTAGTTAGCCATGCATTAGCAACCATTGAAGAGGTTTGTAACGAAGTGATCTGGCTCAATAAGGGAACCTTGATGGCTCGTGGAAATCCGACGGAGATAATTGAGCAATACCGTAAATTTATGAAAGTCGAAAAGAGCGCAGCCGTTGATGAGGATGTTTAAACGAATTATTTCCGTTTCGGTATTAATTCTTTTATTACCGATCCTGCCAACATCTGCAAATACCTTAACTCCTGTTAGCAAATTTACTTTTACCGGTAGTGGCTATGGTCATGGTGTAGGTATGAGTCAAATAGGAGCACGAGCAAAAGCTTTATCTGGCGAATCAGCTACAACGATCTTGCAGTATTACTATTCAGGAACTCAAATTGAAACTGTCACAGAGACGCAGATTTTGCGCATCAATGTTGGGCATCTTCTTACATCAGCGCGAATAAAATCGGATTCTCCTGAGGCGCAGTTACATCTCTTTGCCGGAAGTCTTGGAGAAACTGAAACCGCGAATCCATTATTAATTTTTCCAAATAAGACATCGCTAAATTTCCTACTTAGCAATAAAGATATTTCGATAACTGCTACACGTGGAAGTAAAATTACAGCCGGACCAATTGGTTCAAGCTTCACACTTCGATGGACTGGAACTAGATATTTAGCTGGTGCCGATACTGTTATTTCGTTATCTAGCAATAAAACCGTCAATCGCTATCGTCACGGCCAAATGCAATTTAAAGTCATAAAAGATAAAACAGTTGGATTCCGACTAGAAATTATCAATTCGGTTCGATTGCAAGATGAGTATCTGTGGGGCGTTAGTGAGGTTCCTTCGCTCTGGCCCACCGCAGCGTTAGAGGCTCAGGCAATCGCTTCTCGAACATATGCCTATGCCAAGTCAGTAAAGATACGCACCGCCTGTGACTGCCACTTGTATGGAACTATCAGCGATCAAACTTTTGCTGGATTTGCCAAAGAAGGCGAACCTAAATATGGAGTCCTTTGGAAGAACGCAGTAAATAACACAGTTGGATCGATCATTACTTACGGAGGGAAACCAATAACGGCATATTTCTCTTCATCTAGTGGAGGAGTAACTGAAACCTCTGAACATGCATGGGGAACGGTGACGCCATATACGTTAAGTGTCGTCGATACTTCTAGTACAGATTTAAAGTTAAATCCACGTTTTGCTATTTGGGATCGTGAAATTACTCAACAAGTTGTGGCTGCAGCGTTTGCGCTTCCGGATGTAATTTCGTTACAGGTACTTTCTTTAAATCCAGCAGGGACAGTTGCTTTGATTGAAGCGACTTCTTCACTTGGAAAAAAAGTTCAACTTAGGGGAGAGACCTTTAGAAGTCGAAGTAAATTACCTTCAGCTTGGTTTAGCCTAAAAAATTAATTAGCGTGGAGGATTGAATTTAAGCCACCCCAAGTACCTGTACGCATAACTACCTCTAAGCATCCGTTGATTGAATTTCGGCGAAAGAGCAAATTGCTGGCGCCAGATAGCGTTGCTGCTTTTACGATTTCATTATCGGGCAAGCGAACTTTGGCGGCGGCAGTGATGTAGGTACCAGCTTCGATTACACAGTTATCTCCAAGTGAGATTCCTAATCCAGAGTTCGCTCCTAACAAGCATTTTTCACCAATGGAAATAACTTCTTTTCCACCCCCACTGAGCGTCCCCATAATGGAAGCGCCTCCACCGACATCGGTACCATCACCAACAACGACTCCAGCCGAGATGCGCCCCTCAACCATCGATGTGCCAAGTGTTCCGGCATTGAAATTAACAAAACCTTCATGCATTACCGTTGTCCCGGAAGCTAAATGAGCGCCAAGTCGAACACGGTCAGCGTCAGCGATTCGAACTCCTGATGGAATTACATAATCAACCATTCTTGGAAATTTATCTACGCTAAAAACTGTAACGTGGCCGTGTTTTGCACGTAGTGCACCGCGAATCTTTTCAAAGTTATCGACCGCACAAGGTCCAGCAGATGTCCAAACAACATTGGTTAGTAGTCCAAAAATTCCATCCATTACTGCGCCATGTGGCTTAATTAAGCGATGAGATAAGAGATGTAAACGTAAGTAAGCATCGGCAGCAGATGCAGGTGCAACTTGGAGGTCAATCTCAATCGAAATGATTTCACGCCGTACTGATCGAATGAGATCTTCGCCAACTAATGAAATTAATTCAGCCGGCGGAGTTCCAGTAAGTGCACCAAGTGCTGGTTCTGGAAACCAAGCGTCGAGAAGCGTTTCGCCAGAAAAAGTTGCGATTGCATGACCATGAGCTAAATGTGAAGAAGACATGCGCTAAGCCTAACCCCTATCCTTTGGCACATGCGTATCGCCGTTTACTGTTCATCATCTACATCGATAGATTCAAAATATATTGATCTGGCACATAATTTAGGTGCTGGGATTGCCGCCAAATCTTGGGAAGTGGTGTCGGGAGGTGGTCATATTTCGGCGATGGGCGCAGTTTCGCGTGGAGCGCGTGAATCTGGAGGGCGCACGATTGGCGTTATTCCACAACGATTAGTTGATATCGAATTTGCAGATAAAGAGTGCGATGAACTCCATGTGGTTGATTCAATGCGAAGCCGAAAAGCGATGATCGAAGATTTATCAGATGCATTCATCGCCTTGCCGGGTGGAATTGGAACCTTAGAAGAACTCTTTGAAATTTGGGTTGGTCGTTTTCTAAAGTTTCATAATAAACCAGTAATTATTTTAGATCCTTACGATTTATACGCACCGCTTGCAACTTTAATTGATCATCTAGCAGATCATGGCTTTGTTAAACCTGGACAACGTGAACTCTTGCATTGGGCGCACAGCGTTGATGAAGCTCTTGAAATTGCAGCTAAAAAATGAGTGATAACACTTTACGAATCAGCGTTAAGTTACCGACCTCAATTGATTTAGCTTGGAAATCTATTGCAGATTGGGAAGGTCAGGGCGATTGGATGTTGCAAACTAAAGTTTGGGTAACATCAGACGTTCGCGAAGGGGTTGACACATCAATCTCCGCTTTCACGGGTCCTTTCTTTAAGAGCTATCCAAAATTCTCCAAGTTTGGGTTGCTTGACACAATGGTTGTAACAAAATGGGAACCTCCATTTCTCTGCGAAGTTATGCATACTGGAAAAGTTTTTAAAGGAGCTGGGAGTTTTGAACTAGTTGAAATTTCACAGGCTCAAACTCTCTTCAATTGGTCAGAAACGATTGAGACTTCGCGAGTAAAATTCTTATTAATTGCGCCATTTCTCTGGTTTGGTGTTCGAATTTCTCTGGCTCGCCTCTCCACAACACTTCGCTAGCGCGAGTAACCTTGGCCTATGTCCGAGCCCCTTTCGTTAGCTGCTGCTTTGGCAGAGCTTCCAGAAGAAGAGCGCTTCATTCTGACCTTGCATTACCTGCGCTCTATGCCCGCTGATGAGATTGCAAAACTACTTGGTGTCGGCGAGAAGTCAGTTTTATCGGTAATTACTTCTGGAAAAGCACGGATTACCGCGCTGCTCGGGCTTGGCTAGCCCCGTTCTGGATTTCATACCTAGCCCGATCTGCGAGATACTTCTCCCCTAGAACATCCCCACGGCGATTACCTCGCGCCAAATCATCGTATTAAAGGAGCTCTCCCCATGGCAGCTATGAAACCTCGTACCGGTGATGGACCAATGGAAGTTACTAAAGAAGCTCGATCTCTCGTGATGCGCATTCCACTCGAGGGTGGCGGACGTCTAGTTGTTGAATTAAACCCACAAGAAGCAAATAATCTCAGCGCCGCCCTTGAAGCCGCTGTCGCTCTTATCAAGAAGTAAGTTACCCCAGTGCTTTACGCCATCGATTTAGAAATTGGCGCGCTCGCCGACGCTCAATCGATCGCCATCGGGTTTACAAAAAAGCCTGACGTTGAGCCATCTGTATTTACATTCCCCGCATATAGCGAACTTGTTGAAAAAATTGAAAAATTATTTGAAATTGATTTAAGTGATGAGTTAGTTTTTTTTACAGCCACCGGAAAAGCTGGTGAAATATTTGAAGTTCCTGTTTCGGCTTCCGGCTTTGAAGCAGATCGCATTCTTTTAGTTGGTCTTGGTGATGCAAATGCTTCAACTCTTCGCCAAGCAGGGGCAGCACTTGGCCGTAAAGGTCGAGGTAAAGCGATTGCAATTGCTGCAATCTGCGCGGCAGAGAGTGAAGAACTAAAAGCCTTTGCGATCTCTGTACAACTTGGTGCATACATTTGGACTCAAAAAACTGGACCAGTTCAAGAAATTCCAATGTTCCTCTTTGCAACAGATAAGCCATCTGACATTGCCGATGCAAGTGTGATTGCAGAGGCGGTTTCAAGAACTCGTGACCTCATTCACACCCCAGCAAATATCAAGACTCCACTTTGGGTTGCTGAAGAAGCTAAGAAAATTGCTGAATCAAATAATCTAGAAATTAAAGTATTAGCGGGGAAAGAGTTGGCTGAATTTGGTGGATTGCGCGCCGTTGGAAACTCTTCTCCAAAGCCGGGACCTCGCTTTGTCGAAGTAACTTACATCCCACGCGGAAAAAAGAAATTAGCTAGCGCCTTTCCGCACATCGTAATAGTTGGAAAAGGAATCACTTTTGATACTGGTGGAGTTTCTCTAAAACGCCCCTATGACACGATGATGGCGATGAAGTCAGATATGGCTGGATCGGCTGCAGCACTTGGTGCGATTAGCGCGCTAAATCATTTTCAGCCACAAATAAAAGTAACCGTTTTAATGATGCTTGCTGAAAATGCCCTTTCTGGAACCTCGCAACGACCAAGTGATGTAATCACTCATTACGGCGGAAAGACAGTGGAAGTTTTAGATACGGATGCTGAAGGTCGTCTAGTTTTAGCAGATGGATTGGCATATGCCGATAAGAACTTAAACCCTGATTACATAATCGATATTGCAACTCTTACAGGTGCGGCAACACTCGGTCTAGGACGACATCATGCTGCGATGTATACGCGTCATAATAAAATTGCCAAAGACTTTGCTGCAGCTGGCGAACGTTCTGGAGACCGCGTCTGGCACATGCCGCTTATTGATGATTATCAAGAAGCGCTGGAAAGCCCAATTGCAGATTTAAGCCACATCACATCTAAAAAACACTTTAGCGCTGGATCAGTTACCGCCGCGCTCTTCTTGGAGCATTTTGCCGGTGACCGAGCCTGGGTACATTTTGATATTGCCGGAGTTGCACGAAGTGAAAGTGATTCTGGAGAAAATCCTAAAGGCGGAACTGGATTCGGCGTGCGTTTGCTCATTGAATGGCTAACATCTCTCTCATGATCATTGATCCACACTCCTATAGCGAAACTTTTATTTCCGAAGATGTCGTCAAGAGCGCAGCACGCCTACGCGGTGAGGAGCTTGGTGTCATTGATGCTACTAAAGGTGCATCAAGTTATCTAAAACATTTAGCTCATATTCTTTCGGCTCAATCGGTAGTTGAAATTGGCACAGGCTCGGGAGTCGGAGCGCTTTGGGTGCTAGAAGGAATGTTATCTAGTGGAACAATTACATCTATCGATAATGAAATGGAACATAGCAATATTGCAAAGTTGGCTTTTCAGGAAGCTGAGATTGCCCCAGCGCGTTTTCGCTTAATAACTAATCCAGTAATGGATGTGATGACCAAGTTAGCTGACCGTGCTTATGACTTAGTTATCTTTAGAGATAACCCAGAAGATTTACCATTTGCAACTTCCGAGGCACATCGAATTCTGCGAAGCGGGGGAGTCTTTGTAATTGATAACTTCTTCGGGGGGTCGAAAGTCTCAGATCCTGCGCAACGTGATCCAAAGACGGTTGCACTTCGCGAATCTGGGAAAACCTTGAAAAATGAAAGAGAACTTTGGGTGACCTCCTTGATTCCAGTCGGAGATGGATTACTGCTTGCAACGAAGTTGTAGCAGAATTAGCACATGATGAATCCTCAGGGAAATGGCAGTGGACCAAGCACCGGACCGTGGTGGATTCCGGCAACCCGTAACGGAAAGTCCAATTTAATTACTCGTGGCAACGCAATTCTCTTAGCCTTCGTAGCTGGATTAGTTGGAGCGGTTTTTGGTGCATCTTCTTCAGGTTCGCTATTTGGAAACTCCATTAATCTTTCGCGAGCCAGTAGTTCGATTGAACGTCCACCTGGATCGGTAGCCGATATTGCTAAGCGCGTAATACCTTCGGTTGTTTCCATTGAAGCACTTTATGGATCAGATGGATCAACCGGCACTGGCTTTGTTATCGAAAGTAATGGTTACATCCTTACCAATAACCATGTAATTGCCTCTGCGGCTACTAAAAATGGATCCATAAATGTAACTCTAAATAATGGAAAGAAATTTGTAGCAAAGGTAATTGGGCGCGATGCTTCATATGATTTAGCGGTCATAAAGATTGCAACTACCGGTCTGACCGCATTACAACTTGGAGATAGCGATAGGGCTGCTGTCGGAGATTCTGTGATTGCCATCGGATCACCACTTGGGTTATCAGGAACTGTAACTCTAGGAATTATTAGCGCTAAAAACCGAGCAGTGACAGCCGGTGAATCTGGAAGTGATAGTTCTTTTATAAACGCACTTCAGACTGATGCTGCAATTAATCCAGGAAATTCTGGCGGACCACTTGTTGATTCAACTGGAGCGGTTATTGGTGTGAATTCAGCAATTGCAACGCTTGGATCTTCCTTCGGTTCAAGAAGTGGTTCAATCGGTTTGGGATTTGCGATACCGATAAATCAGGCACGTAAGACTGCTGATCAGTTAATTAAAAATGGTAAAGCAACATACCCAGTAATTGGTATTTCAATTGATATGCAATATGAAGGCGAAGGTGCTCAGGTTTCTAAGAATGCCAGCGCAATTCTCGCTGGCGGACCAGCGGCGTTGGCAGGGTTGAAAGCTGGAGATCTAATTACCGCATTTGATGGACGCGCAGTTCTAACCGCTGAGGAATTAATCGTTGCCATTCGATCCAAAAATGTTGGCGACAAAGTGGCGCTAACCTATAAGCGAAATGGAACCACGATAAATACCACCGTAACTTTGACAGCGGGTAAATAATGTTCTTTGATTTTGGAGCGGGTGAACTATTCGGTTTAGCAGTAATCGCAGTTATTTTGGTTGGTCCAGAACGCTTGCCCCACGTTGCAGTAGATGCTGCAAAAATAATCAAAAAAGTTCGTGGCCTCGCACAACGTGCTACCTCTGAACTTCGCGAAAACTTAGGACCTGGATTTGAAAATTTATCTCCATCAGATTTGCACCCTAAGAAATTTATAAAAAAACAGTTGGCTAGCGCCATGGATGAAGTAGATGCAATTGATAAGAAGCCCGCATTCAAGCCAGCTATGGATCCAGACTTACAGTGAGCACGCTAGAAGCGGTACACGCAGCGTTAGCCACAGTTTCTGATCCAGAACTCCACCGCCCACTTCCTGACCTAGGAATGGTGGAGTCGGTTGTGATCGCGGGAAGTACCGCCCAGCTAAAAATTCTATTAACCATCTCAGGTTGTCCGATGCAGGATCGTTTACGAAGTGACAACACCACAGCAGTAATTACAGTTGATGGAGTAAATGAAGTCACTATTGAATTTGGAGTAATGAGTCAGGAGCAGCGCGATAATGTAAAGAAGTTAATGCGTGGCGGACGAGAAAAATTTATTCCATTTGCTCAGCCAGATTCCTTAACTCGGGTAATAGGAATAGCATCTGGAAAAGGTGGAGTGGGTAAATCATCGCTAACTACAAACCTAGCAATTGCCTCAGCCGCCAAAGGTTTACGCGTTGGAATTTTAGATGCTGATGTTTATGGTCATTCGATTCCGAGATTGATAGGACTCATGGGTCAGCGACCAACTGCCATTGATCAAATGTTCATTCCATTGGTTTCATACGGAGTAAAAGTTGTTTCTATGGAAATGTTTAAACCTGAAAGGGCTGATGCAGTCGCTTATCGAGGACCACTTCTGCATCGAGTACTTGAGCAGTTATTAGCGGATGCTTATTGGGGAGATTTAGATATTTTGTATATTGATCTTCCGCCCGGAACTGGTGATTTAGCAATTTCGCTAGGACAGTTAATTCCTACCTCAGAAATCGTTGTTGTAACTACACCACAGATTGCTGCAGCGGAAGTTGCTGAACGGGCCGGACGGATCGCTCACCAAATTCATCAGCGGGTTGTTGGAGTTATTGAAAATATGTCTGACTTTCCTTGTCCAAGTTGCGGGGATCCCATTTCTTTATTCGGAACTGGTGGTGGTGAAGAAACTGCCAACCGATTATCAACTCTTGTTGGAAGTGAAGTTAGCCTGCTTGGGAAAATTCCCTTTAGCACCGAGCTTCGCGAAGGCGGTGATGGTGGAACTCCTATCGTTATTGCAAATCCAACTTCACTGAGCGCAATCGCAATTAGCGAAATTGCAGATAAATTAACTGTCCGAAGTAACTCTTTACTTGGAGTTCGACTCGGGCTTAGTACGTAGTTCTTTTAACAAGTCATCAAGTTCTCCACGTAAGAAATCTCGTGTTGCAACTTCGCCTAAGGCAATTCTTAAACTTGCTAATTCGCGTGTTAAATATTCAGTATCGGCAATTGAACGTGCGTTCTGTGCACGATCCTCGTTAAGCGAAATACGATCACGATCGGCTTGACGATTTTGTGCCAGCAAAATAAGGGGCGCTGCATATGAGGCTTGGAGAGAAAGAATTAAGGTAAGAAAAATAAATGGGAAACTGTCGAAACGTAGATCACTCGGCGCTAACGTGTTCCAAAGTACCCAAGAGAGCACAAATGCACTCATATAAACCAGGAAACGTGCTGTACCTAAAAACCTAGCAATGCGCTCAGAGATACGTCCAAAAACTTCTGGATCATAGTTTGGTCGAATTGTGTGGCGAGATTCACGCGGTGTATCGAGTCCGCTGAATCTTGAAATAACTGGACGAGCCATTAGCGGGCCCCCTTCTCTTCTATCTCAGTCAAATTAATTTGCGGTCCAGTGCCACGAGTTGAATCACGATGTTCAACTCGCCAATTCTCTGGAAGTAAATGATCAAGTACGTCATCCACTGTTACTGCGCCTAATAGTCGCTGATTGGCATCGACAACTGGAACGGATAACAAGTTATAGCTTGCTAAGTAAGATGAAACTTCTTGCAAAGTAGCATTTGGATTTAACCCCTGCGTATCTGTATCCACGATTGATCCCAGCAAGGTTGCAGGTGGCTCGCGTAATAATCTTTGATAATGAACTAAGCCGATATAGCGACCGGTTGGCGTCTCTAGCGGTTGGCGACAAACAAATACTTGTGATGCTAGCGCTGGTGAAACTTCACGTTGGCGAACAATTGCAAGCGCATCAGCAACTGAAAAGTCAGCACTCATCACGATCGGTTCGGTGGTCATCATTCCGCCCGCGGAATAATCTTCGTAAGTTAGAAGGCGAAGTACATCTTCAGCATCCTCTGGTTCCATTAACTCAATTAAAATCTGGGCACGCTCTTCTCCAATTTCGCGGAGCAAGTCAGCGGCATCATCAGGATCCATCTCGCCAAGAACGTTAGCGGCACGCTCGCCTTCTAGTTCAGCAAGGAGTGCAACTCGCTCTAACTCATGCATTTCTTGAAGAACATCAGCAAGGCGTTCATCATCGAGAGCTCGTGCAACTTCAATTCGGCGCTTTGGTGTTAAATCTTGAATAGTGGTGGCAAGATCGGCGGCACGCAAATTACTTACCGTTGCTAACAGATTTGTCACACCTTGCTCACTTTCAGCATGTGCAAAACCAGTTAAATCTTCCCACGCAATAGTTGAGGTCGCACCTTTGCGCCGCAAGCCATGTCCCTTTTTCATAATATGAACACGATTGATAAACCAATCACCAGTACGGGTTTCTTCCATTCCCATATCTTCGACAACAACTGCTTCTTGATTTTCAATTAAATTCACAGAACGATCGAGTAAATCACCGAGCACCAGTAATTCACCAGTTCGCGATTCAAAGCGACGCATATTAACTAAGCCAGTAATTACAACTGCGCCAGATTCAATTGATGTGACGCGCGTTATAGGGACGAAAACTCTGCGGCGAAGCGGAACTTCAACGACGAGGCCAAGAATGCGTGGTGGTTGATTATTACTACGCAAAGTTGCTACTGCATCACGCACTTTGCCAACTGGATCTCCATTTGGATCAAATA
>JBBQEE010000009.1:0-14582 GCA_038320375.1 Candidatus Nanopelagicales bacterium | reverse complement strand
AGTTATCGTACGAGTCTGGGGATGGGGATTGGTTTTCTTTGGGTTGGCGTTATGATTTTTATGCGAAGTATTTGGATTCCCGTGGCATCGCATGCGCTCTGGGATTTATTGAGCGTTAGTTGATCTGCGTAAATTAGGAATCGCGTGAATTGCGATGCCAGCGCAGAGTCCCCAGAACGGAGAGCCAAGACCAAGTGGAGCGATACCACTAATCGTAATTAATAAAGTGACCATCGCGTTTTCGCGGCCAGAGGGCGCGGCTACTGATTCGTGAAGTGAATTGGCAAGCGCGGGCAATAAAGCAAGGCCAGCAATTGCCGCCATCATCGCAGCAGGTAGGGCGCTAAATAATTCGATTACTGGAACAGTAAATAGTGCAGCAAGTATGTAGAAGGCACCGCACACAACACCGGCGGTATAGCGAGTAGTTCTATCGGGATCTGCGTGTTCGCCAACTGCGATATTAGCGGTGATCGTTGATGTGTTAACGCCAGTGTTACCAAAGGGTGCGGTAATTAAAGAAATTATTCCACCGGTCAGCATTGAATATTTAATTGGTGGTTTGTAGCTGGCATTTTTTAAAACTGTAAAGCCTGGTGCATATTGAGTTGCCAGCGTCGCTAGCAACATTGGAAGAGCCAAGTTAATGGCGCTAGCAAGTGTGAAATCAGGGCGAATTAATTCAGGACTGACCCAACCGATTGCCGTGCTATTAAATTGCAACTTACCTAGCGCGGCGGTTAGTCCAAGACCAACGATAAATACTGGAACAACTGGAGTTCTCGATTGCATGCGTCGAGCGATGAAGAAGACCACCACCATTACGGCGACTAGCCAAGGTTCGGCGGTAAATGAAGTAAATATATTTACACCGAATTGAAAGAGTACGCCGGCGAGCATCGCCATGATTACTTCGTGTGGAATGAATTTCATGATGCGATCCATAGCGCCAGTTGCGCCAATGACAATGAAGCCGATGGCCACGATTATGTATGAGGCAACTGCTTCTTGAATTGAGTGGGTTTGCAAACTTGTCACAAGCAGAACCATTGAGGCAGTCGATGGTGAACCAATCATGGGCATGCGAAAACGTAGGCTAAGAAATAGACCAAAGAATCCTGCGGTAAACCAAGTTATAAAGATCCAAGTGATGGTCTGGTTTCTAGTTAAGTTTCCTTTATCGGCAGCCGTTAATTGAATAACAACTGGCCCAGTGACGGCGACAAGTACGACTAATAAGCCTGAGATAAAACTACCAAGTGAGAGGTCTTTCGGAAAACTCTTGAGGTTGCTAAAAACTGCGTGAAATCCAGTGCTGGAAGTGCCCTCATAGAGTTGCGTCATCATGTAATTGTAGAGCAGTTTCAGACGCGTTTTGTAAATGTTTTTATCGTAGAAATAACCAGAATGTATGCGGGAAATACGATAAGGATTATTTTTCCAATACTGGAGATTGAATCTCCAGTACTTGGGTATTTATCTGAGAGGTACACCAGAGCCAGAATGTAAATAGTTCCGAACGGCAAAGTAATAGATCTCATCCACTTCGCACGGACTATGTGTGGAATCTTAAATGCCGTGAACTGACTCAAACTTAAAAGTACCGAGAGAACTAGAACCCAAATTTGACTGGTATTACAGATAAACATTGTTGCGACAGCTAAATTCCAGACTGCCGGAAATCCTCTAAACCAAAAATCGTCCGTTTCTAAATCTGGTCGCGAAAACCAGAGAGCAGATGAAACAAAAATTAAACTTGCGGCGGCAATAGCGAGGCGGGGAGGCAACATATCAAAGTGCAACAAAAACATTGTGGGAACAACGACGCAAGTCACGTAATCGATTACCAGATCTAAAATATGACCATCGATTCGAGGCGCTTGTATCTTCACATCGAAACGTCGTGCGATCGGACCATCTAAGCCATCCAAAATTTGGGATGCAACCAGCCATAACATCGCACCTCGTGCATCACCATTAATGACTGATTGCAAAGCAAACATTCCGAGTGCCGCACCGGATGCTGTTAATAAATGGACGGCATATCCCTTTGTGCGCGATTTGTTACTTAAACTATGTGGACTCATATTTCTACTCTAGAGGTAATAAGTAATTGATATCTCCGTTAGCCTTCGAAAATGATCAAACGTAAGCAAGGACTCAATCTTTGGGTTTTGCTCGTCCTTGCTTGGGCAATTATTCGAGCATATTTCGTCAACAACATTTTTTATAAATACGGCGTTAATGGAAAAATTTATCTCTTCATCGATCTGGCTTCCTCAATACCGTATGCAATCTGCAGCGGTAAGGCTCTCTTTGCTTATCTCGACCGAAACCGAAAATCTTTCATATTCCAGTCCGTCATTGCAACGATATCTTTCTACTTGCCTGATTTGTATATTTTTTTAGCCGCTAAACATGTTCCTACGGGAACTTACTTTGGTCTTGCATTGTGGGTACTAATTATGAGCACACTGGCGCTATTAAAATTTAAAAGAGATAAATCACATCAATAAAGAGAAGAACCTTGCCAAAAAATCAAAAGGCAGCACAATTCAGTTATGAACTATGACCTCAATCGCATCCGAAGCCACTTTCCTTCACTAGAAAGTGGGCTGGCATTCTTCGATGGCCCCGGTGGTAGTCAAGTGCCTGATGTTGTTGGCGCCGCAATTGCGCGAGCGATCACAATGGCAAGTTCGAATAGAGGCGTAACGACTTTATCTGAGCAGAACGCTAATAAAGAAGTAGTAGATTTTCGCAGCGCAGTTGGTGATTTATTAAACGTTGATCCCAAAGGTGTTGTCTATGGCAGATCTTGGACACAATTAACTTATGACTTCTCGCGTCACTTAGCGCGCAAATGGAAAGCTGGCGATGAAATTATCGTTAGCAATCTAGATCATGATTCAAATATCAGACCTTGGGTACAGGCTGCCGAAAGTGTTGGGGCAACTGTTAAATGGGCAAAGTTCGATACCGAAACTGGTGAGCTACCAACGTCGGCGATCTCAGATTTGTTAAGTGAGAAGACCAAACTTGTTGCAGTAACCGGTGCTTCAAATACTTTAGGCACTCGCCCTGATATTCCAGCAATCGCGCGCGAAGTTCATCACACCAGCGCTTACCTTTATTTAGACGCGGTCCACTTAACGCCGCACACTGTTATTGATAACAAAGTACTTGGCGCTGATTTCATTGGCTTCTCCTCTTACAAGATTATGGGGCCACATTGCGCAGCGCTGGCTGGTGCCCCTGAACTATTGGAGACAATTAAGAATCATAAATTGTTGCCATCAACAGATGATGTACCAGAGCGATTTGAATTTGGAACTCTGCCTTATGAATTAATGGCTGGTGTTACTGCGGCAATTGAATTCATTGCTGGGCTGGCCACTGGGGCAAGCGGAAGTAGACGTGAAAAAATAGTTACATCTATGAATGCGCTAGAAGAATATGAAGATCAACTATTTGAATATATGGAGAGCTCACTAATGGCGCTTCCTAAAGTCAAAACCTTTGGACATGCCAAACACCGCACACCGACTATTTACTTTGAGTTAGCGGGAATCCCATCAATTGATGTCTATCGACACTTGGCAACTAAGAAAATTAATGCACCATCAAGTAATTTCTACGCTCTTGAAATATCACGGGCACTTGGACTTGGAGATACTGGCGCAGTTCGCGCAGGGCTTGCGCCATATTCAACGCGTGAAGATGTTGATCGCCTAGTTGCTGCAGTTTCTGAGTTATAAAGACTGCTTAAGAACTTTATCTGCCCAACTTATTTTCTCTTCACTGCTGTGAACCACCACAACAATGGTGGCACCGGCCTTTGCTAATTTCTTAAGTAGTTCAATAATGCGATTACGGCTTTCAGTATCTTGGGCAGAAAGTGGTTCATCTAGCAAAAGTGTTGAGCATTGATTGGTTTTCATCTGCGCTAGAGCTTGGGCGATTGCTACACGTTGCGCCTCTCCTCCAGAAAGATTTGTAACTTGGCGTTCTGCTAAGTGGCTAAGTTCTAAATCAGTCATTACTTGATCGGCTGGTCCAGCAAATTCAATAACTTGACGTACGGTAAAACCCATCAAGAATGGTTGGTTTTGCAACGACATCGCGCGTAGATGCGCAAGCTCATTCGCGGCAAGTGAATAAGGATTAACGCCATCTATTTTTATCTCACCACTTATCGGTGCTAAGTCACCGGCAATTGCTGCAAGTAGCGTTGATTTGCCGCTGCCATTTGGGCCAATAATTGCAGTGATTGATGCACTTGGTATCTCAGTGCTGAAATCAGAAATAATTGCGCGACCAGTGCGTTCGATAGTCAGTTGATTGACTTTGATCATTGGACTTTCCAAACGCTATTTTTAACTGTTACTAACGCAATCAGAACCGGTGCACCTAATAAAGAGGTGATCAACCCAATCGGAAGTTCATTGGGTGAAGTAATTGTGCGAGCCAAAGTATCGGCGATGATCAAAATCAGACTACCTATCAGCGCACTTTGCAGAACTAAGAAACGATGAGTTGGACCGTAAATAAAACGCGCAATATGTGGGGCTGCTAATCCGAGAAAAGCGATGGTACCGATGGTGCTGACTGCGCCGCCTGCCAGAATAGAAAGTGCAACTAAGGCAAGGTATCTCGATCTTTTAACATCGACACCTAAGTGAAAAGCGGTGGCATCACCAAGTGAGATGCGATCTAGCGCGGGTGCGATCTTCCACGCTAAGGCCGATCCAATTGCTGTGGTTATTGCAATTCCAATTAAGTTTTCTTTGGTAACTAGCGCGAAGGATCCGAAGCTCCAGAATGAAATCGAGCGCGCATCGGCGCGAGTAACCATTACTGAAAGTAAACCTACTAACGCAGTGAGCGTTGCGGAAACCGCGATTCCAATAATGATGAGAGAGAAAGATGAGAGATTGCCGCGCAGCGCGGCTAATCTAAATACCAACGCGGTTGCTAAGAGCGCACCAATGACACCAAATAAAATTGCGCCCAGTGATCCAACTTGAACAACGCCAAAGAGAATTCCGATTACCGCACCAAGTGAAGCCCCAGCAGATGTTCCAAGAATTGCAGGTTCAGCGAGTGCGTTATTGCAAGCGCCTTGTGCCATCAACCCTGCGATACCAAGTGCTGCACCAACTATTAGCGTTGCGCTAACTCGTGGAATTCGAATCTGCCAGAGGATTTCATTACTGCTGGGATTAAAGAGTGCGCTCCAGAAGTTATCAACTTGGGCTGCGCCCACCATCAGAGCACTCAGCGTTGAGAGAACAACTGCCGCGATTGTGAACCAGGGCAACAACTTCTTCATTTACTCAACTTTGCAATGGCGGTAGATAGTTCGTTTACCAATGAGAATGTGCGCGGGCCAAAAGATAAAAGTAATGAGTCATCGACATCAATCACTGCACTATTTTTTCCAGCATCGGTCTGGGCGACTCCGGGTAATTTCAACAAGCCTGGCAGACCGCCTACAGATTCCAAACCTTTGCTCATCACCAGCAATATCTCAGGATTTAGCGCAGCCAGACTTTCGGCAGTTAAAGTATTGAACGCGTGCGGAAATTCTTTGACGCCCACGTCGATGCCACCGGCGGCTTGGATTAATGAATCGGCACCAGATCCAGGGCCACCAATTAAATAGATTGATGATGTTCCGCGTAAATACAGGAAAGCGATACGTGGATTATTTATTACATCGGTTCTCAGAATCTGTTTATTTAGAGCAGTGACTAACTCATCTCCTGCAACTGGGGCTCCGATTGCCGCGCTTACCGCTTTTACCTTGAGTGCGATATCGGCAAGCGTCCAGCTCTCTGGGGTTTCAACAACTTTTATTCCAGCAGCTCGAATCTGATCAATTGCTGCTTTCGGTCCACTTGCGGCATCAATAATTACTAAATCAGGGTTTAGCGAAATAACTCTCTCTGGAATTATCTGATGTCCAGATGTAACGATCGGAATATTTTTTAGATCTTCATCAGTACTGGAAATATCGCGACCGACTAAAATCGATTTAGCATTTAGCGCACTTATTATTTCGGCAACGCCGTTGGCAAGAACTACAACTCGCGAGACTGAAAAAGTATTTACTTCGTTGATCGAGATCGAAGTCACATCGTTCTGTAAAATCGAATTACTGAGAACTGGTTGTGAACTACTGCACGCGGTAACGCTCAAGAGCAGCGCGATAATCCATATCTTTCTCACCTGCGCAGTCTGCCAAAACTTTGCCTGACATGTATGAGTGTCCTGTCGGATAAGTATTTATACATATCTCTCTAGGCTTTCCACATGAGAAAAACGTGGGTCGTAGTGGCTATTTCGATAGCTCTTGCCGCACCATTTTCTAGCGCAACTGCGAGCACTCGAATTACTGGTTCACAAGGACAAGAACTTCAAGTTTCTTCGGTAATTGCAAAGAATGGTGCGGAAATCACAGTGACTGGTGCTCGCTTTGATGAAACTGTAGGTATTTATCTTGCATATTGCGTATTTCCTAAGAAAGGGCTTCCGCCAACACCATGTGGCGGCGGTATTAATAAATCTGGAGTTGGAGATTCATCGATTTGGATCTCATCTAATCCCCCGCCGTATGGCGCGGGGCTGGCCAAAGAATATTTAGCGGGCGGACGTTTCAAAGAGAAAGTACAAGTATCAAAGAAGATTGGAAAGTTTGATTGCACGAAGGTGAAGTGTGCAATAACTATTCGAGCAGATCATCTGCGAAGTCAAGACCGTAATAGCGACATGTTTATCCCAATCAAAATCAAATAGGAGAAATAAAATGAAGAAGATAGTAGTTGTCATAGCCCTAATGGCCTCGGTATTAGTTGCAGCGCCAGCACAAGCTGCGCAGACTAAGTTCCTTGGTGGCCCACTTACAAATTTAGAGGCAACTGGTTCAACAGTGCGTATCGCACTCACTGATGTTCCAACTAAGGGTGGCCTTTACATTCAGCAATGCGTAGAAGCAGCAGCCGGTGTGCGCCCGACACTATGTAACGCTCCAGTTCAGCTCTGGATTTCAACTGCAATGGGTGCATCTTTTGCTCCAACTGCAAGCATTTCTTTTAAGCCAACTGCAACATATACCTCTGGCAGCACCAATGTGGATTGCACCGTTTCAAAATGTGGAATCACAATGCGCTTTGATCACACAGTTCCTGGTGATTTTAGTGAAGATCAATTTTTTGCTCTGACATTTAAAACTGGTGGTGCACCAACAACAGCCCTCGCAGCAGATGTTGTAAGCGGAACAATTAATGGTGTTGCAGTAACCACTCGTGAGCCATACACAATGGCATACCGCCAGAGTGCAATGTTGGCAGCGACTTCAAAAGCTGGTGCAGCATTAACTTACGCATCACTTGCTCCTGCTTGTTCGCTAAAGGGTATGGAAATTGTTGCGCTAACCGGCAAAGGTGAGTGCGCCATTTCAGTTACATCAGCAGGAAATGCCACCGCTGCTGCTTCAAATCTAATTATGCCGATTCGTTTAACACTCGGAGTCCAGAGCGTTACAACCTTCAAGGCACCTAAGTCGGTTAAGGGTGGAAGCAAAGTTTCGCTACCAAAGACCACTAACTTCGGCGAGCAAATTTCCTACACAACAACTGGATCATGTTTAGTTTCTGGAACCAGAGTCACTGTTCGCAAGGGAAGTTGTGAAGTTATTGGAACTGCCGCTGCAAAGCTAGATAGCTATGACGCGTTGTTGATCTCGTACAAGATAAAAGGTAAGTAATTAAATAGAGGCTAGGCCATTGGTGCAGAAGGCGATCGCATAATCTATTTCGCCTTTTGCATCTTGGCCGGCTTCTATTCTTTTTGTGGAAACGTTTGTCACGGCCTGAATGAATTCCAGCGCACGATTTACATCAGCAACTTTTAGAGCTTCAAGAGAATTAATTAGCGGTACCAGCAATGCGCGGTGCGCAGTTCTAATTTGATGGACCCGCTCATCTGGAAGTGCAGTTGAATTCAGCGCTTTTGCTAATAAATGTCGACCATCGGCGCTATATGTAAGTGCGCCTCTGATCCAAGCCTCCAAACTTTGGCGGGGTTCAGAACATTGACCAACTTCATCGGCCAGATAATTTGTAAAACCATCTAGCTCTTCAATAACTAAATCAGCAACCAGGTCAGCGCTACTCGCAAAATATTCATAGACCGATGTGCGCGAAAGTCCGGCACGTTGAGCAACAGCTGCAACAGTTATTGCCTGACCGCCAAGTTCAAGTGCAATGCTGGCAGCAGCATCAATTAGCTGACTGCGACGCCATTCGCGTTGTTCAGCAAGTGTCTCGGTTTGAATTCTTGGCACGATCCAAGTATTTCACGCAGGCCAACCCTTTGCTTTCCCAAAGACTAGTTAGAGACGCTGATCACTTACTTAGCGGGCCTAATTTGTATGCATTTAGGCGACTGGCTGGCTGAGCCTGATTGCCATGCGCTCCTTTGAACTTTGCAGTTCCATCAGTTCCACAAAGCGCAATAATTGCGCCAGATCCACCAGGATGTGAATTAATCCACTTGGTTAAATCATAAACATTGCCATCAATGACAGACCAGCAACTGGCAGCTTTATTATTTTCAGCCACCATCTTCATGGTGTATCCCGCAGGAATTACTTCGGCGGCCTTCGTTGGTGTTGGTGCAGGTACTGCGGGTGCGGAAGTCGATTGAGCTGGTGTGGGTGCCATGCTGGTGGTTGCGGCTGGAACTTTCACACCCTCATTCCAAATTATTTTTTTCCCAGATTTAACGCAAGTGAACTTCACACCACTGACGGTAGAAACCTTTCCAACCTTCGGACACTTGGCACCGGCTTTAGCGGTTGCGGCAGTTGCTGAGGTATTACCAATTGCAAGAACTAATACAGAAATGGTTGTGGCAACAAGAATTAGTGAACGCTTCAATTGAATTTACCCTTTCAAGGTTTTGGATTTACGTGCGAATCTAGATAAGAAAATTGCAAAAACTAAAGTCACCACAATTCCGGTATTTATGCCCATTTCCGCCATTGCGCGGTTAAATGATTGATCAGACTTCTCTGATTCAAGTGTTAGCGAGGCTCCGACGGTGAGGATATGTCGAACTGCGGCGATAACTCCAATAATTAAGAAATTATCTAATTGGAAAATACCATCGGTAAATCGAACAATCACGGTTCGCATAATTTCCAGAATGATGACCACAAATAAAATGTCATTTATCGCTTGAATCATTCCAACTGGAAAGAATGGGCGGGTATCTATCAAACGATAAACCGTGAAGCCGGCCGCTAATGTGGCAATAACGAAGAGAATGATTCCAAGGAAGCCGTGGACGATATCTTCGAGTTGATCAATAAATTTATCTGGAATCAGGGAGCTTTCACGACCAAGTAAATCTTTAACTAGACCCTTTGGATTTAGGATGCTTTTAATTGCCATAGCCAAGGGTAAACGGCACTGCATTTTCCTGCAATGTTTAATGGCGGAGTTTCATATTAAAAAAATCGGTGGAACTCGTTAAACTCCGCAAATGCAGCGCTTAATCTATGTGGCCTTTGATCACTTAAATGAAAATTACGGTGCACTGCGTGAAAGTGATCCCAAATCAGATGTAGTCGTTCTGGTTGAAAGCAAGCGCATGACCAGTGGGCGCAAATGGCATGGCCAACGGTTACATTTTCTAATCTCCTCTGTACGTCATTTTGCTGCCCACCTCGAATCACTTGGGTACACGGTTAGGTATATAAAAGCCGCGACCACAGTTGCTGGTTTAGATCTCGCACGAAAAGAGTTTCCAAAGTTAGCGATTCTCAGCGCCGAACCATCTTCGTTTCGGCAATATCAGTCGTTACAGAAATATGGCGTTGAGTTTGTTGAGAATGATTTCTTTTTAACCTCTCGCACATTATTTAAAGTATGGGCTGATGGACAGAAAAGTTATTTAATGGAGAATTTTTATCGCGCTCAGCGCCAGCGCTTAAACGTACTGATGGAAGGAAGCAAGCCGGTTGGTGGCGCTTGGAACTTTGATAAAGATAATCGACTCCCTCCCCCAAAGAATTACAAATGGCCGGCATATCTTGAACATGAACGAGATGAAATTGATAAGCAGGTTGCGAAAGAGATTGGGTATGAACCAAGCACTACTTGGGCCACTACCCGCAGTGGCGCACTTGCTCAATTAAAGAACTTTATAAATAAACACTTCGCTGAGTTCGGGCCTTATGAAGATGCCATGGCTCTCGATAACTGGGCTTTGCATCATTCACTGCTTAGTCCTTATTTAAATAATGGTTTATTGCATCCATCTGAAGTAATAGAGGCAGCACTAACGGCCTTTAAGAAGAAAGATATTCCGATTGCATCAGCCGAAGGATTTGTTCGTCAAGTTATTGGTTGGCGTGAATATGTAAATGGAATGTATTGGTATTTAGGCGCGGATTACCGAGAAAATAATCAGTTGAATGCAAATCGCAAATTGCTGCCGTTATTTGAAGATTCAAAGAAAACGCAAATGAATTGTGTTAAGACAATTATTTCAGATATCGAAGAACGTGCTTGGGTGCATCACATTCCACGTTTGATGGTGCTCAGTAATCTGGCTTTAATCACCGGAACAAATCCGCAACAGTTTCTAGATTGGATGCGCGAAGTATTTATTGATGCAACCGAATGGGTGATGGTTCCAAATATTATTGGAATGGGATTACATGCCGATGGTGGCCAAATGATGAGTAAGCCATATGCGGCAGGTGGTGCTTACATTTCGCGAATGGGTAATTACTGTAAGAGTTGTGTTTATGATCCAAAGTTAAGAATTGGTCCAACTGCATGCCCATTTACTACTCTTTATTGGGATTTCCTTGACCGCCATAAGGAGACATTTGTGAAGAATCATCGAATGAGTCAGTCGGTCAATGGGTTAAAGCGACTCTCGGATTTAGATGAACTTCGGGTTCGGGCCCAGGATGTCTTGCAAGGTATGGATAAGGGTGAGATCTGATTTCTGGGCTTAGCGCGCCCGTGTCGATTTTTTCTCCGTTAAGCGATACCTTTTAGGCAAGCAATATTCACTTTTGGAGAGGTTTTACCATGGACGAAAAGTCATTAATCAAGCAATGGAACATCATGCGTACTCAGATCATTCAGGCACAGGTTGCACCAGCACTTGTTCTACTTGGAGTCTTCGTACTTGCAGCACTTGGTCTATTTACAGATGCATCTGATGCAGCCAAGTTCCTAACAATCGGTGTAACCGCCGCAACCGGAATTCTTGCAACCATTAACCAATACGCTGCTGTTCGCGAAGGCGAAGCGCTACTTGTTGATCTTGCGCAAATCGAAAAGCCATCAGCACTTTCTACAAAAATTGCAGATTCACGTGGACTAGTTTCACTATCTGCAATTGCAATTGTGGGACTTGATCTTGCCATCTTCGCTCTCGTGGTGTGGGCAGTGTTCGCTTAATAATGGAAATTGGTATTGTCGTAGTTGTTATCTATGCAGTGGCGGTCATAGTCCTTGTCAAGGGCTTTGATCGTCCCCGCAAAAATCGCCAGCGTCTAAATGGGCGTGGTGGCGATTTTGATATGACCTAGATTGTCAGTGGGATTGGACAATATTAACTCATGGGATTTATAACCAACTGGAAAGCTAAACGCCAACAAAAATTAGCAGCTTCTGAATTCAATTTTGATTTCTCCAATTGGGAGAAAGATGTCGCGATCTTTAAGAAAATCACTACTGCCTTTGAAGCCGCAGCTAATGGTGAAGATTCAGTTTCAAATTTAACGGTGCAAAAAAAAGGCGAAATTGTTCTTTGGCGGGGCCAGGGTCAATTCCACGAAGCCGGGCGCACCGCCGGAACTTTTCAAGCAAGCAGCCAAGGATTTAGCATCCCGATTGTTGCCGGAATTCGTTATCGCGTTGGTGCAACCCGTGGAACATATGTTTCGGGAGATCCTGTACAAAAATATGCCGAAGTCGGCGATGTCGTACTCACAACTCAGCGAGTTCTATTTAACGGAATGTTTAACACTAAAGAGTGGGCCTTCTCGAAATGGAACGGCGCCGCTACTTCCCCAGAAGAAGATGACTTTATTTTCCATGTAAGTAACCGCCAGAAGACTTCGGGGATTTTATTTAGCGTAAATGACGGTCGAGAATTCAATCGCTTCTTGGCCGCGGCACTGATCGCCGCCGAGCAGGGGATCCCCATCGCCATGAAAGAGATTGCCAAAGATGTAAAAGCGTTGGCCGAAGATAAGCCGATGCGCACAATTCTGGCGCTGGAAGCACCGCAGCCAACTTAAGCAATTAAGCGCATAAAAAGCGGGGTTCTCCACGGTATGAAGGACATGAGACCCATTCGTAAAATTGGCGCCGCCGCGATCGCGGCTTTTTTGAGGCATCGGGTACATATGACTTGGCCATCAAGAGTGAGGTTGCCCGCTGTGTTTATGGTTTTTTCCAAGGCACCAATTCAAGCCGAGATTTCGATTACCTCCGCCGATGGTGAGAAGAAAGTTGCAACCACGATCGTTAATGAAAGAAATGGTTGGCTCTATCTTTCAGCGAAAGGATTTAAAAAGAAGTAAGCCTTACACTTTCCCAAAATAGGGAGAGAAAATGGCAACGTTCTTTAGTGGTGGGACGATCTGGTGCAGTCTCGGCCAATACGCCGATTCAGTGCGTATCGATGGTGACAGAGTTGTTGAGCTAAATGGTGTTGCGCAATTAAACGATGAGATTGTTGATTTAAAGGGTGGTTTTCTAGCGCCCGCTTTTATGGATGGACATGCGCATCCGCTATTTGCTGGTCGTGAAACGCAAGGACCGTTAGTAAATGGTTTACAGAGCGTTGCGGAAATGGTTGCAGAAGTTAAACGCTTTGCTGATGCAAATCCTGATATACCGTGGATTGTGGGCGGTGCTTATGAAGCAGCAGTTATTGATCGTGGAGATTTCTTAGCAAGCTGGTTAGATGAAGTTGTGAGCGATCGACCAGTTGTTTTACAGGCAGTTGATCACCATACGATTTGGGTCAACAGTAAAGCCCTTGAATTATCTGGAATTACCGCGGCAACGGCCGATCCCGATGGTGGAACCATTGCGCGAAATCCAGATGGCAGCCCCCGCGGAACTCTGCGTGAACCATCGGCGATGGATTTAATTATGTCTAACGCTCCTGCCCGCACTTTGGAATCCGATATTGCAGCGATCACTTGGGCAGCAAGGAGTTTTTTGGATTGTGGCGTAACAGCAGCAACAGATGCTTGGGTTGAACCCGGGATGGCTGAGGCATATATCGCTGCAGATAAAAGTGGCGCGCTAACTATTGATATGGATTTATTTTTCTTAGCGCAACCTGATTCTTGGCGCGAGCGAAGTCAATACTTTGCTGAACTTCGTGCCGAGATAAGCGCTCTTGGTGATAAATCAAAGTTAGCGGCGAAGACGATAAAAATAATTGGTGATGGCGCTTTATCTAGCGGAACTGCAGCTTTACTTGAACCTTACTTAGATGATCCATCTTTTTCCGGGCTGCTGATTTGGAGTGATGAAGAGATGCTGGAGGCGGCGCTGCACTTCGATGCCCAAGGTTATCAATTACATATTCATAGCATCGGTGATGCGGCAGTTCAGCAAGCGCTAAATGTGATTGAGAAGGTTATTGCAACTAATCCTGAATGGGATCGCCGGCCAACGATTGTTCATGCGCAACTAATTTCAGCCTCTGACTTAACTAGGTTTGCTCAACTCGGTGTTATTGCAAACTTCCAACCACTCTGGACTTATCTAGATCCAATGAATAAAGAATTGATTGAGCCGCGTTTAGGTACAACTCGAAATAATCAGCAGTATCAACTCGCATCAGTATTAAAAACTGGTGCACGCATAAGTTATGGCAGCGACTGGCCAGTAACTTCACAGATTCCGTTGCAAGCGTTGGCGGTTCCGACCCATCGTCAATCCCCAGATCGATTACCAGCAAATGGGTGGAGCGCGCACGAAGCGGTTTCGATCGAGGAAAGTTTAAGTTTTTACACTGAAGCGGTCGCTTATCAATCGAAGAATGAGGGGCGCTTTGGCAAGATTGAGGTTGGGATGGATGCAGACCTAATGATTTTGGAGCAGAACCCTCTTGCGAGCGATCCGCATGATGTGGCAAGAATCAAAATTAAGGCAGTTTATAAATCAGGGGTTGCCGTCCTAAGATAGGGCTATGACAACAACTGTTGCACACTGGATCGATAATAAAGAAGTACCAAGCACATCAGGACGCACAGCTGCGGTTTATGACCCAGCTTTAGGCGTTGAAACAAAGCGCGTTGCACTCGCAAATGGTGCAGAGATCAACGCAGCGATTGCCTCTGCTAAAAAAGCATTTCCAGAATGGTCAGCAACTTCACTCGCTAAACGCCAACAAATTATTTTCTCATTCCGCGAATTACTAAATTCACGTAAAGGCGAACTCGCTGAAATTATCACTAGCGAGCATGGAAAAGTTTTATCGGATGCGCTCGGTGAAATCACGCGCGGTCAAGAAGTAGTCGAATTTGC